>CALDIG010000179.1 GCA_937904375.1 uncultured Prevotellaceae bacterium | reverse complement strand
GACAGACTCCTCGCCGTTGTCATTAAATTGCTTGCGGGCAAGCAACATCGCATGGTAGGCCGACACCGATGTCTCGAGAAGGCAAATGTCGCAGGTCGTGTCAGAACCTATCGTGTTGCGGCCCACATAGACGGGAAACAACTCACCCTCTATGCCTGCCGAGATGCTGTACATCACGCCAACCATAGGCCTATTCTGTATCTCTATATTGCGCTGGGGGGCTTCTTCCGCCAGCTCCTCGCCCTGCTCGGCACGCATTTCCTGAGCCACCTGACGGTATAAGTCGGGGACGTAGGTGGCGTTGGGCTTGCCGAGTTTATTGTCAGTTGGTTTATAAAATGAGTTATCGTTCATATTTATATAGATTATCAATCGGTGAAAATCTGTCACCTGCCAGTGAAATATTTCTGGTGACACACCTTTATTAAACCGTATATACCACTATGGTGTTCCCGAGTTGCAAGCGGTCGCCCGACTTCAACGTGAGTGGCTGCCCGGCAGGAAGCACTTTGCCGTTGACGATGACGGGATTCGCAGCCTTCAGGCCTATAATTTGCGACATCACCTTGCCACCCACGCTCTGGACTGCAATCCTCACATGCTGGCGGCTCATTGTGATGTCGGGGGCAAGCTGCAATGTGGCATTGCTGTCGGAGCTCTTGCGGCCCATGATATAGACTCCAGGAGTGAGCACCAGCTTGGCTCCGGTTCCTGAAATCGTGAGATAGGCTTTCACCTCATTTTCGCCACCGGCAATAACCTTGGTACCTTGATCGGTAGATTGAGCCAGGCGAGTTTTGCCTGAGGGCATCGCAGCGGTGGCCTCCGAATTTGTCACCCCTTTAGTAGGAGGCGCAGTTCCCAACATGGCGGTGTAACCGCATTTCTTACACACAAATGGCTGTGGTGTGGAAGGAACGTTCATCGCTTTGTAACGCTGCTTGCACACAGGGCATGTTATAACATAAGCTGGCATAATATCTATTTTATCTGTTAAAGTTATTCAAATCTACCACTACCATATCATCAGGGAAACGCCCCCACATAACGGGATGCTGCTTATTAGATGATATATCCTCGACATGAGGGGCCACATAATTGAAGAGCTCGCGAGCTGTCACCTTATTGTCACCGCTGAAATCGGCGTTGCCCTCTAGCCCCTTGATGAGATAATGAAAGAAATAGGAGTTGTTCATCGCTGTCGTCTCCCACGAATACTCGTTAGACTGGCTGCTCAGGAACAGCAACACGCTCGATTTCTTATTATACCTTTTGCGCTTATCTTTGCTGTCCTTATACTTCTTAGTGAACGAGCCCGAGTGACAAGAGTTCACAAACATCATCTTGCGGCGGGCTTTTGCCTGATGCATGATGTCTTGAACCTCGGAGCAAAAAAGCACCTCATTGTTGTTATAGGTTGACAATCCGCCATCAAAGCCATGACCGCTGTAGCAAAAGATGATCTCGTCGTTAGCTGTAGATTTGGCGAACTGTCTCTTTAATATTTTAATAATGTGTGAACGCGTGGCATTGGCATCGAGAAGCATGAACACATCACTGCCGTTATAGCTGTGAAAATAATTGGCTATGCCTCTCATGTCGGCGCGCGAGCATGGTAGCGGGTCAACATTGTCTCGGTTCACATTCAAGCCCACACACACGATATAGGTCTTCTGGGCATTCGCTGTCTCGGTAACACTCACACTGAGCAAAATCATCAGCATGAGTCCTAATGATAATCTAATTGTTCTTGACATAATATTCAGTTTTGCATTTTGGACACTTTCCTGCCGCCAGCACATTCTCAAACACTTGACCCGCAAGTGGAGCGTGGCACTTGGGACAGCAATAGGAAATTTTATATTCTTTCTCGTTCTGATTCTTCTTAACAATCACTTCACGGCCAGCCTTGCCGCAATAGAGCAACAAGCCTATCAAGAACACTATAGCCACAACGGGACCAATGGCACTATAAAGCGGATTGCCTTCTTCATTCAAGATGCGCGGCAATGCGGCTCCTATAACACTACCAATCAGCGACCCGGCAATGGTCAGCATCCTCAGGCTGTTAATCGTGGCTTGTTTACGCTCCAGTTTGAGCTTGGTGGTCTCATAATTCTCGGCAACCCATCTCAAGTGAGAAATGTCCACTTTCTCGGGCTTTTTCTGGGGGGGCTTACTCACGCCTCCTCCGCCACCTTGAGACTTTAACAACTGCCCTATCATAAATGTGAAATTAGGACCTAGACGTACCACAGTGTTAGCATCAACACGGCACTGCTCTATACGCTGGAAAACACCTCCTAAGTTGACATAAGTACCGTTGCTGGACTTGTTGTCGGTAAGCGTCATTATTCGTGTGGCCTCATCATAAGATAAAATAGCATGACGGCGACTCACATAACTGTCGGTGATAGCAAATGGTTGATTACCTTCTTTACCAATGATTATTTGTCTCATCTATTATTATGTTCCAATATTAAACTTCTTCATTCTCAACATCTGTTCAATCTTGGACATAAAAAAAGCGCGGGAGTCTGTACTTGTTACTCGTCCGCTAACTGAGGCTCTTGCATTGCCCATTGGTGGAAAACGAGCAACGCAGAAGCCCACGCCGAATATGAATTTTGCGAACACCGTTCACACGGTAATTGCGCAAAGATTACATATCCCACATAGGACATCTACTGTTGCTTCGCCCTTGACACCAATTGTATAATTTGCAAGAAAGATTACAGTTAGCCAAGAACAAAGCGTTAAGTAAACGCCTTTCTTATATCACATTGTTCCCTGCCATTCACCCGCCACCTTTCGACCAGCGGACTTCTGCCAAAAAACACGG
>CALDIG010000178.1 GCA_937904375.1 uncultured Prevotellaceae bacterium | reverse complement strand
CGATGTACTCCGCCAAGTGCAGCAAGCCCGAAGCCGACCTGCTCGACCTCATGCGTGAGGGCGGCTGGCTCACAGCGAAAGAGGCAAAGGCATGGGGATTTGTCGATGAGATAACCGACCTCGGCGAAGCCAAGCCGGTACTCACCGACGCGGTGGCTTCGGCGATGGCGGCTGCCGGTATGCCCATTCCCAATGTGCCTACCGCTGACAAGGAAACGCCATTCGCGCGTTTCCTCGCAGCTATCGCCGCACTGTTCAAGCCGAACCAAACCGACGAACAACCCGAAATAGTAAGCAGTCATAACAATAATTCCAATCTAAATCCAAACAATCACATGCTCCAGTCCTTCTCGCTTCTGGGTAAAGTCCTCAACATCGAGGGCTTTGCCGTGGGCGAGGACGGTGTGACGCTCACCGCCGAACAAGTGCAGGCGATCGAGCGCGCCATCGCCGACCGCGACAAGCGCAACACCGAACTCGCCGAACAACTTGACGCGGTGAATAAGTCCCCGGCGGACACTTCCACCGCTGTAATCAACGATGGCAATGCGGACACTCACCAACCTCTGAACGAGGTGGAGAGTTTCGCCCGCACTTGCAACAATGCCCGTGAACTGTTCAATCAGCTGCCCTGATAGAACATTTTCCCTATTCCGCTAATTCTCAATCAAAACACACTATGGCAGGAAAATTTCAATTCACCCCAGAGGAGTACCAGCAAGCGGCAATCAAGTACCGCAAAGACCTGCTCATGCTCCCCATCATCGGTTGCCAAGACACCCTGCAGCACATGACAGGCCGACCCGGCATACGATACAAAGAATCTGTGGGCACCATCAACGCTGATGCCCAGTTCGCTCCCTACAAGTCCACGCGACGCGCTGACGTGAACCTCACGCTATCGCACCGCACCCTGGAGACGTTCTTCGGCAACGTAGTCCTTGACTTCGAGCCGAACACAGCCATCTCCACGCTGCTCGGCACCGGTGCCACAATGGGCGACGGCCAAATGACCACGCCCACAGCGCTCCATGTGCTCGCACTTATCGCTAAGGGCTTATCCTCGCACCTCAATGACGCTATCTGGAACGGCGTGCGTGACGCTGACGGTGACACCACCGCCGATCTGTTCAACGGCTTCGACACCATCACGCAAATGGAAATCGAGGCAGAGAACATCAGTGTGGAAAACAAGAACTACATGAAGCTCAACGAGGAAATCACCACCGCCAACGCGCTCGACGTAGCTAAGGAAATCCTCTACTCGCTCGACCCGAGGCTGCGTGCCCAAGACCTAAACTTGTACTGCTCGCAGGACTTCGCCGACAAGTACAACGAGGCCATGCTGCTCACACACGGAGGCGTCAGCTACTACAACCAGTTCAACCAGAACTCAGTCGAGGGCAGCAACGGTCGCTTGCACATCATTCCGCTCTACAACAAGACCGACAGCAAGTTCTTCCATGTCACGCCCAAAAGCAATATGCTTGTGGGCTACGACCAGATGGGCGACGTGGAGAGCGT
>CALDIG010000177.1 GCA_937904375.1 uncultured Prevotellaceae bacterium | reverse complement strand
TCATGGCGGTACCTGTCATACCCGCCAACTTGTGGTACATGCGGAAGTAGTTCTGCAGTGTGATGGTGGCGAAGGTCTGTGTGGCAGCCTCCACTTTCACGCCCTCTTTAGCCTCGATAGCCTGGTGTAGGCCATCGCTATATCGGCGGCCCTCCATGATACGTCCTGTCTGTTCATCCACGATTTTCACCTTGCCTTCCTCATCGACGATATACTCGTCGTCGCGGTTGAAGAGTGTGTAGGCCTTGAGCAGCTGTGTGACAGTGTGCACGCGCTCGGCCTTCACCGAGTAGTTCTGCAGCAGCTCGTCTTTCTTGGCAAGCTTCTCTTCTTCGCTAAGCTGCTCGTTGGTCACCTGCGAGAGTTCGCTGGCGATGTCGGGCAAGACAAAGAACTTGGGGTCGTCGGTGCCACGGGTGAGCACGTCGATACCGTTATCGGTGAGCTCCACAGTGTTGTTCTGCTCCTCGATGATGAAGTAGAGCGGGTCGGTGACAACGTGCATCTCGCGGTTGTTGTCCTGCATGTAGAACGCCTCGGTCTTGAGCATCATCTGCTTCACGCCCTCTTGCGAGAGGTACTTGATGAGAGGCTTGTATTTGGGCAGACCCTTGAAAGCACGGAACAGCAGCAGTGTGCCTTCTTTCACCTCGTCTTTGTTGTCGCTTGACATGAGGCGGCGAGCGTCGCTAAGGAGTTGGGTGACGAGGCGGCGCTGGGCTTCATACACACGCTCCACGTTGGGCTTGTATTCGTCAAACATCTGGTCCTCGCCACGAGGCACAGGACCTGAGATAATCAAAGGTGTGCGGGCATCATCGATAAGCACCGAGTCAACCTCATCGACGATGGCATAGTGATGTGGACGCTGCACGAGGTCCTCGGGACTCATCGCCATGTTGTCGCGCAGGTAGTCGAAGCCAAACTCGCTGTTGGTACCGAAGGTGATGTCGCAGTGGTAGGCCGCGCGGCGCTCCTCGCTGTTAGGCTCGGTCTTGTCGATACATGCCACGCTAAGACCATGGAACATATAGAGCGGACCCATCCACTCCGAGTCACGCTTGGCGAGGTAGTCGTTGACGGTGACCACATGCACACCGCAACCTGCCAAGGCGTTAAGGAACACGGGCAGGGTGGCGACGAGGGTTTTTCCCTCACCGGTCGCCATCTCGGCAATCTTGCCTTGGTGGAGCACCGAGCCGCCAATGAGCTGCACGTCGTAGTGTATCATGTTCCACGTCATCTCGTTGCCGCCAGCCTCCCAGGTGTTGAAATAGGTAGCGGTGTCACCTTCAACTTCAAGGAAGTCGTGCCCGTCGGCGGCAAGCTTGCGGTCGAAGTCGTTGGCGGTCACCTCTATCCGCTCGTTCTCGGTGAAACGGCGTGCTGTCTCTTTAACGATAGCAAATACTACTGGCAGCACCTCGTTGAGTTTTTCCTCAATGCGGTCAAGAACATCTTTCTCCAGTTTGTCAACTTTTGCCCATAGTGGTTCTCTCTCCTCATATTCTAGGGTCTCGATTTCGGCTTTTATAGCCGCAATCTCGTCGCGCTGAGGCTGCACATAATCTTGAATCTCCTGTCGGACTGCCGCGCTTCGTGCGCGCAACTCATCGTTCGACAACTGCTCGATTTCGGGATAAACCGCCTGAATTTCACGCACAATAGGCATGAGCTTCTTCAGGTCTCGCTCACTCTTGTTGCCGAAGATGGATTTCAAAAAACTATTTAATGACATATTCTTATTATATTGTTTTTAGTTTCAATGTAAAAGACAGAATAAAGCAAAAACCGTGCCAATTCCATAACAAGCTGCAAAGTTACGAAAAAATGTTTGAAGCACAATGTTTTTTGACTTTTTTACCTGGAATCTCTAGAATTTCCAGAAAATCTAGAATCTCTAGAAAATATAGATTATCTAGAATCTCTAGAAATCCTTTAATCCTTTAATGTTCACTATCGATCGCAGCAGGGTGGAGGCGATGAGAGGGTAGAAAGCGGCATTTGCCACTTGCAGACCGCTAATCCACACCACTGCCATGGTGGCTATTAGGGCGAGGTTGACGAGGTGGCACCACTTGAGCGCGGTTGCGGCTTTCTTAATCCACGGCATGACAGCGAGAGCCAGCAGCAGTGGGTGCAGCCACAGGATGTTGTAGTTGGGCAGCACAGCTTCGTGAGTGGAGATGAACTCTACAAAGAAGATGATGCATCCCGCAAGTCCGGCTACGGTGAAAAGCAAGGTGTCGAACCATCGCGACACGTTGCGGCGGCACCAGTCTTTATAGGTGATTAATGCTGTGACAATCAGTAGCAGTAGGGCTATGGTGAGGGGATGCAGATACCAGGGGGTGGGGGGCAGTACCAGACCGTTGTCGTCGCCCTCCATCATCACCTCGCTGTTTTTCACGAGTTTCTCGGGACCGTTGCCGTTATCCACCTCTACTGTGCTGAGGGCGTTCATCAGGAACAGCGGCACGAAGGTCTGTGTGCGGGCGTCAACCACGGTGTCGCACGCCGCTCCCAGCACGAGGTCGATGCCAAATTGCTCCCAGGGGTAGTTGCGGGTGTAGTGCGTCATCACCTGCCGCAGTGTCTTGCCCACCACATAGTCGCACTTGCTGTAGTCTATCTCGTGACCTAGCGCCTGCTCTATAATGTCGCGGGGACGGGTGGCGCAGTTGTCGCTGAAATGGCGGTAGCGATACACGCGGTTCTCGGGCAGAGCGTTGGTGACCAGCATCTTTAGCACCTGTCTCGCCTGCTCTTGCGTGAGGTTGAGCTCCTGCTTTATCATCTTGCGCCCGGGTTTCATGCCGCCGTCCAATTCGGGAGGCATATTGGCGCACATGTAGTCGGTCTCGCCCATGATGTAACGGCCGAGGAAATTAGGCGAGTTGAAGTCAAAGACACCATAATTAAAATAAAAGGGTCTTTTGTTCTTGTCATACTCCACCATAATCTCGGTGTGCCCGAAGACCTCAAAAACCTCGTCGCCGGGATAGAAGGTGACGAGGCTCACCGTGATGGCATTGTTGGAAGCGGTGCTGTCGTTCTTTTCGGCGGCAGATGTAGTGGACTGCCCCCAAGTGGGCAACCACACGGCAACCGTCATAGTGATGAGGATAGTGATATTTCTGAAAAACTGTGTCATAGCAGTGTGATTTTCACTTTCGGCTGCAAAGGTAAAAAATAGTTGTCAGTTATCAGTAATTAGTTTTCAGTTTTTTGAAAAAAAGACTAATGTGACAGTTGGGCTTAATTGAGATTTCTCCTTTTTTTTATTGTTTCTATGGTGGTTTTGTAAAAACTAACTATCTTTGTGGGTTATAAAAATCATGACACATTATGGCTAGCGATAAACGATATGAATATGTGCTTCCGGTGGGATATGTGCTTCGCGGCGGTGCTAATGACTATGTGATTGAGCAGGTGCTCGGCAAGGGCGGCTTTGGCGTTACCTATAAGGTGAAGGCCTCGGTTCTATATATGAACATCCCTATTGATGCCTATTTTGCCGTTAAGGAGTTCTTCCCCGACATCTGCAGCCGTGAGGCGGATAACGCTACCATAAAAATCCCAGAGACTAAGCGGCAGGAGATTGCCGATGGGAAAAAGGACTTCATCAACGAAGGTAAGAAGCTGCAAGAGGTGTGCAAGCTCAATCCTAACATCGTGAACGTGAACGAGGTGTTCCAGGCCAACGGCACCGCCTACTATGTCCTTGAATACCTTGAGGGCGGTGACCTGCGCAAGATGGTGAAGAACAACGGCAAGCCGTTGACCGAGCGGCAGATGCTCGACGTGATGCTCCCCATAGGCCATGCCGTGCAGTGTCTGCACGACAACCGCATGCTGCACCTCGACATCAAGCCCGACAACATCGTGATGCGCCGCAACAATAAGGGTAACGACGAGCCGGCGCTTATCGACTTCGGCATCGCCATGCATTTCTACAGCGATGGCACGCCTTCCACTAATACCCCCTCGCAGGGCATCACCCCTGGCTACTCGCCAATAGAGCAGTATTCACAGGTCAAGAAGTTTGACCCGCGCATCGACGTGTATTCTTTTGCCGCCACGTGCTTCTATCTGCTAACTGGTAAAGACCCAATAGAGGCGACCGACATGCCACAGGACTTTATCAAGAACGAGTTGCCGCAAGGCGTGAGTGCCAATGTTGCCGCCGCCATAGAGCGAGGCATGGCGATGACAAAGAACACTCGCGTCGCCTCTATCAATGAGTTGCTCTCGATGATGACCGGGACACCGATAAAGGTGGAGAAGAAAGGCAACCTACAGCCGAAGACCGTTAAAGAAAAGGTCACAGTGAACCTTAAAGAAAAGGAAGAAGCCTTGAAGCTGTATTTCGAGCCAGAGCCTAAACCTTCGGGTTTAGGAAAGAAGCTGCTCGTCGTGCTCTCAATACTGGCGAAGCGCTGTAGATCTAATTATGTTAACACCAAGACGTTCACCGTGAATGGCGTGTCGTTCACGATGGTGGCGGTGCCAGGCGGCACGTTCATCATGGGCGCCACCAGCGAACAGGGCAGCGACGCTGACAGTGACGAGACCCCCACACACAGCGTCACATTGTCGTCATATTATATAGGTCAGACTGAAGTGACGCAGGAGTTGTGGGAGGCAGTGATGGGCAGCAATCCGAGCGAGTTCAAGGGAGCGAAGCGTCCTGTTGAGTGGGTGAGCTGGAATGACTGCCAGGAGTTCATCCGCAAGCTGAATGCCAAGACTGGTAAGCAGTTCCGCCTGCCCACCGAGGCGGAGTGGGAGTACGCCGCTCGCGGCGGCAAGAGTGGTGGCACTAAGTACAGCGGTAGCAACAGGCTTCGTGATGTGGCATGGAACGAAAAAAACAGCGGCGATAGAACTCATAAAGTGGCGACCAAGCAGGCAAATGAACTAGGCATCTACGACATGAGTGGCAATGTGTGGGAGTGGTGCAGCGACTGGTATGGCGATTACAGCAGCTCGTCACAGACCGACCCGAGGGGTGCTACAGAGGGTTCTAGCCACGTGATGCGTGGCGGCTGCTTCGCCAACCTTGCCAGGTCCTGCCGGGTGTCGACCCGCGGCAACTTCTCGCCCGACCACCGCTGGTGCAACCTCGGCGTGCGTCTTGCCCTATAGTTTTCTCTGTCAAAAAAATGAGCATGGATTGAATTTTGCCCGAAAGGGGCGAGGACGATGTAGGGTCAGGGCATGCCCTGACCGCCCCCGCGCAGCACGGCACCGTGAAATCGTCGCCTGTCGTTTTCGGACACGGCATGCCGTGTCCCTACGTGACGCCGGCACGGGAAAACCTGCGGAATGACGTTGCCGCCGTAGGGTGACGGTGTTGCAGAACTCCCACTCACAATATAAACAACTGAATTATCTGAATGTTCTGATTTTGTAAATAGCTGATTATCAGAGTTTATTTTTTCTTGATTTCAGATATTTCAGAAAAATCAGTTGTTTTTTATGTTTTGCAACAGCCTCACCGCCCACCGCGTGGCACGGCACCGTGAAATCGTCGCCTGTCGTTTTCGGACTCGGCATGCCGTGTCCCTACGTGATGCCGGCAAGGGAAAACCTGTGGAATGGCGTTGCCGCCGTAGGGTCAGGGCATGCCCTGACCGCCCCCCGCGGAATTTGCAAAAAAAAGCCCGGCTCTCACGAGTGGGACTTTAAATTTATGAATAGAATCTGTATAGAAAAGTGCAATATAATATTGCTGTCCTAATTATTATGCGATGCAAAGTTAGTCATGTTTTCAGAGGTGCGAAAGGTAAAAAGTGCCAAAAAACTAGTCCAAAACTCCACCATAACCTTTTTAGCCTATTATAGTGGAGTTAATACCCATTTTTCTTCGTTTTTTTTTCTAATTTTTTTTCTTGTTGTTGGTTTTTTGTTTTTACCTTTGTACAAATAATTTGTTGAGCTATGAAAAAGATTTTTTTTATCGCATTTGTGCTTGTCGTGCTTAGCGCTAATGGCGCGACAAAGCTGAAGACGCAACATTTTGAGGTTAGCGACTCCATACGTCTGCTCGAGAAAGAAGACCCTCAGGCGATGGGCTATAAGTTGAAGATGATGGTTGTTGCCGACTGGCCAGTGAGTGTCAACGGCAAGCCGTCGAGTGCCTTGACCAAGCTGTTGCTCGACTCGGTGTTCTACGCCAGCAACAATCGCGACATTATCCCTTACTACACAAGCGACTTGAATGTGCTGCGCGACTTCATTGGCGACTGGGTGTACCGCTCACTGCGAGCAAATAGCATGGCGCAAGAGTATGATGTGAAGGAACCTGGCAGCTTCCCCGACATAAATTGTGAAGAGGAACCTATGAGTTGCTGGTATGAGAATTGCGAGCTTAAACTGAGCCATGTGGTGGGCGACTTGGTATTCTTCATGGAATATAACGACTGCTATTATGGTGGCGCACACAATATGTTCTTCACCAGTTATCATGCCTTCGACGCCGCCCTTGACCGCCACGTCACCCTCAAGGACTTCGTCACCAGCCCGGCCAAACTGCTGAAGATGCTACCTGCCTACGACAAGCGCGACCCTGATGTCAAATGGTGGGACTATATCACTACCGAGAGCATAGAGAACTTCTATGTCAAAAACGGCAAATTGGTATTTGTCTTCGCTCCTTACGCCATTGGTCCTTTCTGCGATGGCGAGATAGAGGTGACAGTGCCTCTCAAGACCCTAAATGCCAAGGGCCTGCTCACCACCTACGGGAAGAAATATCTGAAAAGCGGGAAGTCGAGGTAAAGACTCCACTATAAGAATTAAAAACAACTGATTTTTCTTAAAATCAGTTGTTTTTTTGTGTACGACGGGCATGTTATACATCTGTGGTGAAAGTCCACTCGGGG
>CALDIG010000176.1 GCA_937904375.1 uncultured Prevotellaceae bacterium | reverse complement strand
AGCCATCCGAATAACAATATCTTCAAAAAATGCCACTTTTTAAAGTGGACTCAATAATAACAATAAAAATCATAAGAAAATGAAAAAGACCATATCACTAGTTTTTATGCTCTTGTGTGTGACCTTTGCCGCCAAGGCGTTCTGGCTCTCGGCAAGATGGGAAGGCACGGTGCAAATGGGAAAGACACAGCAAACCTTGAAGTTTAACATCGGCGAGACGCGCGATGGATCGCTTGATGCATATATCTGTGCCATCAACGGGGAAGGCACAAACATCCCCTGCGAAGCATCTAGACTACCAGGTTATTATCAAGTAGAGATTAAGATTCCGTCGATGAATGCATGCTTCACCGGCAAGGTCATAGACTCAAACTGCATTGACGGCACCTTCTCGCAAAATGGCAAAGAGCATCCGTTGAAACTCTTGTGCAAAGACTATGACACCGGTGAAGTGGTGCAATATATCAAGCCGCTAAAACCTAAAAAACTGGATCAACCCAATCAAGACTCCACGATTTTAATACCTGTTGAAAAAGAATGGAAAGGCAGTTTTAACTTTCAAGAGGTGAAGTTCGGTCATGACGATGTGACACTCGCCGGAACGCTATATATGCCCTCGGGGTGCGGAGAAAACGGACTTCCAGCGGCAGTCCTCGTCTCGGGAAGCGGCACACAAGACCGTGACGGAGCCATGTTTGGAACCAAGCCTTATGAATCAATTGCCTCCTACTTGCTATGCCGTGGCGTGGCAGTGCTGTGCTACGATGACCGAGGTGCGGGAGAGTCAAGCCCATTGAAGGGCAACGAGACGACCTTCGACTTCGCCCGTGATGCCCAAGCGGCTTTCGACTTCCTCATGGACTATGAGGGCATCAACCACTCACGAGTTGGCTACATAGGCCACAGCGAGGGCGGACAAATAGCATTTATCAACGCCGCCAGCGACCCGCGCGTGGCATTTGTAGTGTCGCTTGCCGGACCAGCTGTGAAAGGCCGCGACGTGATGGTGAAGCAGAATCTCTCGATGCTCGACATGGTGGGCATGCCCTACACTCAGTCGCAAGTAGAAGAGATTGAGGCCATCTTCGACGATATTGTCAACATTGCCGACACTACCGAGTTGCAAGAGTCATTGCGTAAGCGTTTCGCTGCCTCAACCCTGCAACGCTACACTCCCGAGCTTATAGAGCAAAGCGTGGCACTGATGACCACGCCATGGTATATGACCTTCGTGCGTCTCGACCCCAAGGCCTACCTCGAGAAAATCAACTGCCAAGTGCTGGCCCTGGGCGGCGAGTGGGACTTCCAAGTCGATGCCGAGACGTCCTTCAACGCCCTCAAGGCAAGTGTCAAGAACGTGAGGTGCGAACTCCTGCCCGAACACAACCACATGTTCCAAAAGTGCGCCTCCAAGCTCGAGAGCCTCAACTACGCCACCCAAGGCGAGATTTCCTCGACTACCCGAGGTCTCATACTCGATTTCATCAAGGGAGTTTATACCAAAAAACAATAGCATCAGCCAAAAATGAACCAATTGGGGACGTTCTCTTTTAGTTCATTTTTTGAGAAACCAGGTAAAAATCAGCTTAAATTCAAGTAGAACCGAAAAAAAATTTGGTCAATTGAAAAAATGTTTCTACCTTTGCAACCGATTTCGAGTCAGGGTACTTGGGTTTAGTCCCGTTAGACCTGTTCTGTGACATGATCGTTGAAACTTCGATGGCTGCTCTATGATGCTTAAAATGTGGCCATAAAGCGTAGGACGATATTTAACGCAAAAACAACTGCTGGTGGGTAGCATTGATGGCTTCTCACGTCAATCTATCGCCAGAGAACATGGGTGTCGTGGTAGAATATTGTGCTGCGTGGACCATTTTTCTTGAAGTAGCGGCTTGAAATCAACGAGAGTAACAAAGTATTTTATAACTTATTGAAGTAAAACACTATGTCTAAAGTTTGTCAAATCACAGGCAAGAAGGCGATTACAGGTAACAACGTGTCGCACTCTAAAAGAAGAACTAAACGCAAGTTCAATGTGAACATCTTCAACCGCAAGTTCTATTGGGTAGAGCAGGATCAGTGGATCCGTCTTACAGTGAGCGCCAGCGGACTGCGTCTTATTAACCGTATCGGCCTTGACGCCGCTTTGAAAAAAGCCGCACAAGACGGAAATCTTAAAGAAATTAAAGCAATCTATTAAATCAAGGAGTTATGGCAAAGAAAGCAAAAGGCGATCGCATTCAGGTAATCCTTCAGTGCACCGAGCAAAAGGAGAGCGGAGTTCCTGGAATGTCACGCTACATCACCACAAAGAACCGCAAGAACACTACCGAGCGTCTGGAGTTGAAGAAATACAACCCATACCTCAAGAAGTACACTATCCACAAAGAAATCAAATAATACTTTTTAATCATGGCAAAAAAGACAGTTGCAACCCTTCAGACCGGTGAAGGACGTAATTTCAGCAAAGTGATTAAGATGGTTCGCTCGCCAAAAACCGGTGCCTACGTTTTTGAGGAAAGAATGGTACCCAACGATAAGGTTGACGAATATCTTAAATAATTAAGTTCGAAACAATTTTGTTTATAATAAAACAAAAATGCTATATTTCACGAATGGCTTGAATCCCACAAAGGTTTCAAGCCATTTATTTTTGCAGGAGAACCTTCTGCGCAACTCAATTGAATAGTGCTGAGCTAATTGTGCATTGATTAAAGTTTGACAGTCTCCAGATCCATTGGCACATGGATGTTGCCCGTGAAGACGGTTCGAGCCTCGGCGGTGTAGCTCTCGCGACGAGCCATGAGGCGAGTGTCCTCGGTGTGATAGATTAACAAATTCTTTACTCCTAGCTCCTGTGCTAGCTTACCTGCATCGATAACGGTGCTGTGGTGTTTCTCGTATGGGCGGAACTGCTCACGGTCGCGGTAGAGGCAGAACGCCTCACACAACAGCCAGTCGCATCCACGCACATATTTCTCGCTCATAGGGTTGTAAGGTTCATCACCAAGGCACACCACGCGCTGACCGTCGGGCATCTGAGCACTGAACCCATACTGCAAAGTCTTGTCGGAACCAATGTCGAAGAAGGTGACGCACATGTCGTCAATATTGATGGTCTCGCCGTCGATGACCTCTCGCAGAATGATGGTCTTGCCCACCGCCGCCATAATCTTGTCGGGTATCATGATGCTGCACATCGTCTCAAGTGCCTCACGCACCTCGCGGTGACAGTAGATGTTGAAAGTTCCGTGGTATTTACCCTTGTAAAGCAACGGCGAAATTTTGCGTATTAGCCATATCACGCCCATGATGTGGTCGGTGTGAACGTGAGTGACAAAGAGATGATGGATTTGGGTGTAGTCGATGCCAGCACGATAGAGTTGGCGGAAGATGCCGTTGCCGCCACCGGCATCTACCATCAGCTGCCCAGCTACCGATTTAAGGTAGAAGCAGGTGTTGTAGCACCGAGTACACATCGCACTGCCAGTACCCAGCATTTTTATGTATTGACTATTACCCATAACCCTAAAATTCCTAGCTATTCCTAACACTTAACCTTAGGTATCTCAATGGCAAATGTTGTCCCTTTGCCCACTTCGCTCTCTTTCACGTAAATCTTGCCTCCATGGTATTCCTCAATTATGCGCTTCACAAGTGTAAGTCCAAGGCCCCAACCGCGCTTCTTGGTGGTGAAGCCGGGATTGAACACGTTCTTGAAGTTCTTGCGCGCGATACCCTTGCCTGTGTCCTTAATATAAAGGTGAGCATGCTTGTCATCGCTGGTCACAACTATATCGATGCTACCCTTGCCCTCCATGGCATCAACGGCATTCTTAGTGAGATTCTCCATCACCCACTCAAAGAGCGACTGACACAGCATCACACCACAGTTCTTATCTTCGTCGGCATGAATTGTGAGTGTCACATGCTTGGGAATGCGGGTGCGCATGTAGGCAAGGCTACTCTCCACTGACTCGTTGATGAACGTGAGCTCCTTGTCGGGCATGGAGCCTATCTTCGAGAAACGGTCGGCAATCACCGAGAGCCGGTGCACATCGGTGTCCATATCAGTAATAATCTCCTTGTCGATGCCCATTGACTCAAGCATCTGAGTCCATGCCATTAGCGATGAGATGGGTGTGCCAAGTTGGTGTGCCGTTTCTTTCGAGAGTCCCACCCACACACGGTTCTGCTCGGCACGCTTCACGCTGATAAGGGCGAAATAGGCAACACCCAAGAACAACAGCATCACAGCAAGCTGGATGTAAGGATAATAAGCTAGCCGCCGCAACACATCGCTGTCTTCGTAGTAGAGCATCTGATGCGTGTCCTTGTCAATCTCAATCTCGATTTTGTTTGATGAGTTGCGCAGCTTTTGTAATTTCTTGGCAAGGAAATCCTTATTCATCTGAGAGTATTCCTCAATACTCATCTTTGAAGTATCAGATGGCTCAGGAAGCTTAAAGTTGCGCTGCTCAATAATGTTCTCATGGTCATCGACAAGCAGTACAGGAATGTTCCGGTTACCACGGATGATACGGAACAGGAATTCTACGTCGGTATCGGTCGAGGTAGTAAGTTCGCGAGTGGCATCAGCCCATATCTGCATACGCTCACGCTCCTGTTTAGCAAGGTCTTTTACCAGTGTGTTAGAGAAATATATAAACACTGCCACCAGTATCAGCGACACAGCCAGTAGCACCATCTTCCAGATGCGACGAGAATCATATATGTTGTGAAACTTCATCTCACTTCAAGATTGAAGTGCAAAGGTACGAAATAGTTTTTAGTTTTTAGTTATCAGTTATCAGTTTTTTGTCACTACTATTCTCTCAATTAAAACTCCTGCTCAATCAATTCTATAAACATCGAGTGTACTTCGCGCACCACTATCATGTGGCGGTGCTCGCCCACCATCTGGCTCATATACAGTTCAAAACCCTCATCGGTTATCGCCAAACCCTGCAGCTCGGGCAATGCGTTCATAAAATCGCCCTTGTCTCCAGGCGTCCACAGCCAACCGCGGCTATTGTCAACAATGGCATATTGGTCGTAGGTTGATACTAAATTGTTGCCTATAAAGCAAACTATTGCCGCCAATGCCTGATTGCCTTCGGGCTTGAACTCCACGGCATAAAGTTTGCGGTCGCTCGACTCTAAGTCAGCAAGCCACCGAGCACTCTTAATCGCCCTGCCACCAAAATAATTGCTCACCACCTGCTGGCGGTCTTTCTCCATGGGCTTCACACGCTCGGGGTGTTTCCACCGCACAAACGACTTCATCTCGTGAGTTTCCAGGTAACCGTCGGTGGCAATAATGGGAAACAGCTCAGTGTCTTTATACCCACGGAACATGGTCGTGATGGCATTAGCATCGTTGAGGGCATAAACCTCTACACCGCCTTCTCCACCACTCTTGAGGCTAGCGTCACCCACCTTCCCCTTGAAAACAATATGGCAATAGTCGGCGGCATCAAGCATGTCATGTGCATGTGTGGTGAACTCATTGCGCTTGTAGTCGGCATAAGCAAGAATAGGCTTCTGTGATAGAGTGATATCCTCGCTGGCATTGAGATAGGTGCCTATCGTGCGGAAAGGTTTCCACGCTACTGTCGCACTGTTATATACAACCGCCTCCTGGTTCTTCTTTAGGCCTTTGTCAAGCTCTTTCTGCACCTTTCCTGGCTTCATTTCCTTACCATTCGCATCCCTATATACCTCTCTACCACCCACTTTATTCATGGTGAAAGCAAGCTCCTGCAGTTCGCCATTGTCAAAACGGTAAAATTGTGCTCCAACTATCTCACCCGCACTATCACTGCTCGTAACAATCACGACACCATTACGCATCGCCAAGTCAATATGCTCACCGGCAGCGTTATAACCCATATCTAGCAGTTTGTTAATACCTTTGGCACACGAGAAGAGGCAACCATAGTCCTCGTCGAAAGTGCTCACCCACAACAAGCTCATATCTCCTTTTTCTGTGGGTATAACGCAGAATTTCTCAGGACGCTGATGGTTCTTTGCATGAAACTGAGTAAAATCCTGAATGATGCGAGCCATATTGTAGGCGTATGGCTCAATAGTCATTGACTCATCATTTTGAGCAGACGCATCTACCGCAAAAAAAACTATTATCAAAAACGTAACAACAAATCGAAACAATTTCATAATATATATAATAAAGTGTCAATACTATGATTAAAACTAAAGTAAAAAGTTTAAACGAAAAATAAAGCCTGGGCGCTGTTGGTGCAGTGCGCCGCAAGCGCGGCGTTCGGGGTGGCAAT
>CALDIG010000175.1 GCA_937904375.1 uncultured Prevotellaceae bacterium | reverse complement strand
GGAAAGGAAACGAAAGTAGGTCAGAAAACTTTCGTTTCCCGACCTACTCGATTGAGGTGCCGCCTAATTTATCAAATACTAGTGCGATATCAAAGCAGTGTCAATGCGTCTTGTGGTTATGGGAGAAGAGGCGCTGGGGCAGTTCCATCGCCAGAATGATGCCGAAGACAATCGCGATGGAGATTTTCACGGCTAGCCAGCCGCTCTGCATCGAGAGGTCAAACTGCGAGTCGGTAAGGTAGTAGGTGAACCAGAAGATGCCGGCACCGGGCACTAGCGGGAAGATGCCGCACAAGAGGAAGCCCTGAGCAGGAATGCGGAACAACGGAGCGGCGATGCGCGAGATGATGCACACCAAAGTGGCGGCGGCAAGTGTCGCGCCTACGGGTGTGGCACCGCAATAGCGCACTAAAATCAGGTAAAGCATCCATCCTATGGCACCAATAACCCCTGCCGGCACATAGTGCTCCCGGTCAATGCCGAAGAGCAATGCGAAAGCTGCTGTTCCCACAAAGGCGGCGAAGGACTGAAGGAACAGGTTGGACGTCTGTGGGTTAATTACCATTTCTATCTCGAGCATTCCTCCATGCAATGTGCCATCAAGGATAAAAGCAAGCGACACGCCCACGGCAATGCACAGGAAACCGAGCATCGCATCGGTGAGGCGCGTGAAGCCGGCGAGATAGTCGCTGTTGGCAAGGTCGCGCACGCCATTTACAAACGGCACTCCAGGAATCAGCGGCATGATGGCACCTATGATGATATTGGCAAGACTGGAGCCTAAACCTCCTCGCCAGGGGATAATGCACAGCAAGGTGGCAAGAAGGGCGTTGCAGGTGCCGCCCACGATTTTAGAGAGATAGCGGCCGCTCACTCCCAGCACGAAGGCATAGAGTAGCAAGCCCACCACCAGTGCTGCGGCGCAGTCGAGCCAGCCGCCGCCAAACACGGCGCAAAAGCCTGCCGCGCCAAATCCCGACCCCAAAATCTGTTCCCAAACGGGTTTGGCTGGTGCAGCGCTGATGCTGTTGAGCCGCTCGCGCGCCTGGGCAAGACCAATCTTGTCATTGGCGATATCATAGCTCAGGCGGTTCACTGCCACCACTTTCGAGAGCTGAATAGCCTTGAGGGGAATAAATTCCACGTTGGCATAGGTCGATGCCTGACCTCCCGACTTAGAGATTTTATTGGCATGGCCAGTGGTGAAAATGCCGTTGGAAAGGACAAAGAAGTTGCCCGAATCTACACCAAAATGCGAGGCGATGCGGCTCATGATGTCCTCCACGCGCGAAATCTCGGCGCCATTCTCAAGGAGGATGTGTCCAGCTTTTGAAGCCACTTCTAGCACTTCACTAAAATCAGCCTGTTGTGTCATAGTTTGATGTATTTTTTGAGTCCACTTTAAAAAATAAAAAACAACGAATTAAACTAATTTCAACAAATTATAGTTTTCTGGCGTTCAAGTTGTTGAATTTCTCTTCTTTTAAATAAAATGCTCACGCTCGAAATAACCCAGAGCAAGCTGTAGGGTCAGGGCATGCCCTGACCTGACCGCTGTCTCATCGCAACACTTCGTTAAGTAGATGTCGTTTTCAAGTTTTGTCTTGACAAGTATGCCATGAGCCTGCAAATTTCCGAAAAAATCTCAAC
>CALDIG010000174.1 GCA_937904375.1 uncultured Prevotellaceae bacterium | reverse complement strand
CCACAATGAAAACAAGGACCTGGAACTGCATATTGTCGTCAAAGAAAAAATTTCACTTGCGGCACACTGCCAGGTTGCGGCGCTCGGGAGTGAACGCAGCTGCCTCGTAGCAGTAGCAGGGGATGCCTGCCTCGTTGGCGATGCGCTCGGCGAGCTTGCGGGCTAATTCGGCACACTCCTCAAGGGTGATGCCGGCGATAGGGATGAGAGGGCACACATCGGTAGCACCCATGCGTGGATGCGCGCCGTGATGCTGACGCATATCGATGAGTTCGCCCGCGCGTTTCACCGCTTGGAAAGCGGTCTCCACCACTGCCTCGGGGCTTCCCACGAAGGTCACCACGGTGCGGTTTGTCGCCTCGCCTGGATCCACGTCGAGCAGTTTCACACCTTTAGACTGGCGAATAACGTCGGTAATCTGGTTAATAACATCCATGTTGCGGCCCTCGCTGAAGTTGGGCACACATTCAATAAGTCGGTTCATGTTGTTTTATAGTTTTTTTATAGTTAATTGTTTTTTATTTTTAGGAGTGGATAGGAATAGCTAGGAATAGCTAGGAATGGCTAGGATTCTCGCATTGTTCTCGCATTCTGCATTCAGCATTCAGCATTGTCAATAGGCTTGTCCTGTTGCTGCCAGTAGGGTGTTGTGCATGAGCGAGACAATGGTCATGGGGCCCACGCCGCCGGGCACGGGGGTGATGTAGCTGCATTTGGGTGCCACGTTATCAAAATCCACGTCGCCGCACAGCCGCCAGCCACGCTCGCGGGTCTTGTCCTCAACGCGTGTGGTGCCCACGTCGATTACCACGGCACCATGTTTCACCATGTCTTCTTTCACAAAGTGCGGACTTCCTAAAGCGGCAATCAGTATGTCGGCTTGCTGGCACAGCTCTTTGATGTTGGGTGTTGCGCTGTGGCACACCGTGACGGTGCAGTTGCCAGGATAGGCTTTCTGCATAAGCATATTGGCTATGGGCTTGCCCACGATGTTGCTGCGTCCCAGCACCACGCAGTGCTTGCCGCGAGTCTCGATGCCATAACGCTCCAGCAGCATCATGATTCCCGATGGTGTTGCCGGCTTGAAGCATGGCAAGCCAATCATCATGCGTCCCACATTCACAGGGTGGAAGCCGTCAACGTCCTTGCGGTAGTCGATCGCCTCTATCACCGCTTCTTCGTTGATGTGCTTGGGCAACGGCAGCTGCACGATGAAGCCGTCAACGCCTTTATCTTCATTAAGCTCTTGAATCTTTGCGATGAGTTCGTTTTGAGTGACAGTCTCTTCCATGCGTATGAGCGACGAGTCGAAGCCGCACTGCTCGCAGGCCTTGGTCTTTGACGCCATGTAACTCTCGCTGCCACCGTCGTGACCTACCAGCACGCCCACCAGGTTAGGGCGCCGCCCGCCAGCAGCCACTACTTCTTTAACTTTCTCGGCAATCTCTTCCTTGATTTGCGCCGATATCTTCTTTCCGTCTATTATTTGCATATAGTTTTATTTAGAAAACAAGTGAACAAGAAAACTAGAGAACAAGAAAACGAGAAAACAAGAAAACGAGAGACTTGTTCTCGATGCTTATGGTCTTAGTCACTTATGTTTTATAATTAATGTGCAAAATTAGTCAAAATTCATATATCAACCACACCTCTCTTACACTTTTAACGCACTTTTGCAGTTAAACAGTCAACAGAAAACATAAAAACAAAATTACAAATTGGAAAAAACAAAAAAAAGCACTATTTTTGTCGCATAAACAATGAGACTACTATACAATGGAAGAACTACAAATAAATTCGCTGATTACCGACCTGGCGTTGATTCTTACGCTTGGTGCGGCTGCAACCATCATTTTCAAACTCCTCAAGCAGCCGGTGGTGCTGGGATATATCGTTGCTGGCTTTATCGCCAGTCCGCATTTCGCCTATTCCCCGTCGGTGGGCAATGAGGCGAATATTGAGTTCTGGGCGCAGCTCGGCATTGTCGTGCTGCTGTTCTCTTTGGGGCTTGAGTTCAGTTTCAAGAAGCTTATCAATGCTGGTGCCTCGGCTATAGTAACAGCACTAATCATAGTGTGTGGCATGTTGGCAACGGGCTTTTTCATAGGCAAGTGCATGGGACTCACGTCGGTAAACAGCATCTTCTTGGGCGCTATGCTGTCGATGTCGTCAACGACTATCATCCTCAAGGCCCTCACCGACCTTAATTTACGCCACCGCAAGTTTGTGCCGGGCATCTTTGCCGTGCTCATCGTCGAGGATCTCTTCGCCGTGGTGATGATGGTGATACTCTCGTCAATCGCCATCAACAAGACCGTGGAGGGCGGCGAGATGGTGATGAGCATCCTCAAGCTATCGTTCTTCCTTATCATCTGGTTTGTAGTGGGAGTTTTTGTCATTCCTTCAATCTTTCGCAAGTTCCGCCGTGTGCTTAGCGACGAGATGATGCTCATCATTGCCATGGGACTGTGTTTCGCAATGGCAATTTTCTCGGTGGCAAGTGGTTTCTCGCTGGCGCTGGGAGCTTTTGTCATGGGTTCTATCCTTGCCGGCACCAGCGAGGCAGAACGCATTGAGCGCATCATCAACCCCGTGAAAGACCTCTTTGGCGCCGTGTTCTTCATCTCGGTGGGCATGATGGTAGATCCGCAGGTGATAGTGCAGTATGCCGGCATTATTGTCTTACTCTCGGTGGTCGTGATAGTGGGTATGATAATTTTTGGCACCACAGGTATGCTTGCCACTGGACAATCGCTCAAGATCTCAATGGAGAGCGGTTTCAGCCTCACGCAGATTGGTGAGTTCTCGTTTATCATTGCTACGCTTGGCACCACACTTGGCGTGCTTGACGAGAGCATTTATCCCATTATAGTCACCGTGTCGGTGATTACAACATTTACTACTCCTTTCTTCATCAAACTTGCTACGCCAAGCTACAATTTTGTCGAGAAGCATCTGCCCAAGAAGTGGAGTGCGCTACTTGAGGGCTACAGCAAGACTGTGAACAATGATGTGAAGCAGAAATCCCGTAATGTGTGGGCGAGTATCATAAAGCGCAATTTGTTGCGGTTGGTCCTGTATTCTGTCGTGATAATCGCCTTGATATTTGTGCTAAGAACCTATCTTATACCCATTGTCAAAAATCTGTTTTGCGGTTTCATGAGTGAGGAATGGGCGTTGATGCTCAGTGTGGCGAGCGCCTTGTTCTTGCTTTCGCCATTCTTCTATGCCATAGTCACACCCAGACTATCGCGCAAGGAGAAAATGACGCTCAGCAGTAGCAATACACCTGTGTTGGTGGGCTTGCCGAGGTTTGTTATGCTGATTGCGGGCGGTTTGCTGTCGATGACTTTTGTCGCTTCTTTGCTTTATGGCTTCTACTCCAGCACCGTGTCGGCTATTGTTGCGATTGTTTATCTGTTGGCTTTGCTTCTCGTTTTTGCACCATTCATGCACAAGCATTTGGAGCTTATTGAGAAGCACTTCATGAGCAATGTCAACGAGCGTGAGAACCGTCGCACCGGCAAGGAAAACAACCTTGTGAGCGATATGCACCTCGCCTACATGACGGTGGGATATAACTGCCCGTTTGTGGGCGAGAGGCTAAAAAATGCCGACTTGCGGCGCAAGCATGGCGTGAATGTTGTCGCTATTATCCGCAACTCGGTGCGATACCCCATTCCAACTGGCAATATGCGCATCTTCCCTGGCGACCAGATAGGTGTGATAGGCACCGATGACCAGATTCAGAATCTCTTGCCACTGCTTGAACCAAAGGTCCAAAATGCCGATGTTGAGTCTTCAACCGATGTGGAATTTACTCATTTTGAACTTACTGATAAATCTCCCTTGCTAGGCAAGAAACTCGCCGAGGCGCGACTGAGAGATGACTACAAGTCACTGCTGGTTGCCGTGGAACGCGGTGAAGACAATTTCCTCTCGGCAACCCCCGACCTAGAGTTTGCCAAAGGCGACATCCTCTGGATAGTAGGCGACAAAGAATTGATGGAGAAACTGAAATAGATATTATTTTTCAGTTCTTAGTTCTTACTCTCCACTCTAAACTCTAAACTCTAAACTATTGTGGCATATAGTCCCTGTATTTCTCGTCTTCATCCATTTCTGAGGGTTTGAAGCGGAAGTCGTCATCGTCAGTGGTTTGGACAGTTGTTTCAGGGGACTCTTGCGTGGTCAGCCCTTGTGAAGGACGCTCTACATTCTCTTTAGGTTTCTTGCCTATCTTGTGAATCTCGTCATGGATGGTGTGCCCCACTTTTTCTATGTGCCTTTTGCCCGACTCAAAACGCTTGTCGATTCGTTCCTCGATGCGTTTGTTGAACTCAAACGGCATGAGCGAAATCAGCGCCGAGATAAAGGCGAGAATTGTAAATGCGGAACTAAGATAAAACCCAGAGCGAAGTCCATTAATGGGCATTCCTTCGCTCAACTCGGTGTCGGCGACTACTTCGGGGCTATGCAGCAAGGGAAGCCCCTGGAATTTTGTCAGTGTGTTGACAAAGAAAAATATCGCCATCAAGATAAGGATGGCATCGATAATGCCCCACCACCGGCTGCGCAGGCAGTTGAAGCCAATGGCGAGGAAGATAGTGATGAAGGGGGTAAGTGCATAAAGCATATATCCCTTGTGGCTAATCATGCTTGTCGAGAAGTCCATGCCAGTGATGCTGCCCATGTGCGATATCTCCATAATAGGAAGAAACACATAAAACACCAGCGCAAGAACAAGTAGTATGTTGGTGATAGGTTTCATGCATATAGTATATTTTACTCAAGTTTCTAAAGCTATAAAACTTTATAAACTTGAAGTTTAGAGGTTATAGTTTAAATAAAATGCTCACGC
>CALDIG010000173.1 GCA_937904375.1 uncultured Prevotellaceae bacterium | reverse complement strand
AAAAGATGTTTCATTGTGTATTAATTAAATGATAAAAAATGATGTCATGTTAATGATTTTGCAAAAATACACAAAAAAACCGATTTTTGTATTAATTTTGCAGAAAAATTGAGAAATATTCTTCCCCGTAATGATAAATCTAAAAATTGACCCTAGGATTTTGGCGGCTTGCCCACAAGTTCAAATAGGACTCTTGAGTGCCAATGTGGTGAATGGTGAGACTACTGATGCATTATGGCAAGAAATTGAGGACGAGGCGGCTAAGATAGCCTCGACCTATCAACTGCTGGAGATAAACCAACGTCCCGCCATAGCTGCGACACGACGACTTTACAAATCGCTGGGCAAAGACCCTAGCCGTTACCGCGTGTCGAGCGAAGCACTGTGCCGCCGCATTATTCGCGGTCTTGGGCTGTATCGTCTCACCTCGCTCATCGACATTGTGAACCTCGTGTCGATAAAAAGTGGCTATGCCATCAGCGGTCTTGACGCCGACAAGCTGGTGGGCGACACGCTCTCCATGGGAGTAGGGGAGAAGGATGAGCAGTACTACGCTATAGGCCGAGGGTATCTAAATATTGAAGGCTTGCCAGTGTATCGTGACGCCCAAGGCGGAGTGGCAACTCCCACCAGCGATGAGGAGCGCACAAAGTTCACTTTAGACACCACAAGAGTTCAAATCAATATCAACGCCTTCGCACCCGAAATGCCTGTTGATGAGGCATTACAATGGACGGCATCGCTGCTTGAAAAATATGCCCAAGCGACCAATATAGTAACAAAAATAATAACTGATTTTTAATATAATAATGTATGAAAGTATTACAAATCATAGAAGACAACATCAACAGTCGGCACATTGAGGAGATTGCCGCTGTGCTGCGCGACGGCGGGATTATAGTGTATCCCACCGACACCGTGTATGCCATCGGCTGTGATGCTCTTAACAATCAGGCTATTGAGCGCATCTGCGCTTTGAAGTCGATGAAATCGGCAAAAACTAATCTGTCGATAATTTGCAGCGACATCAGCGAGGTGGCGCAGTATGCCAAGTTCGACAACACACAGTTCCGCCTAATGAAGAATAACCTGCCAGGTCCCTTCACCTTTATCTTCCAGGCTATGTCGAAGTTGCCGAAGGCCTTCAAGGGCCGCCGCACTGTGGGTATCAGGATTCCCGAGAACAAGATTGCCACAGCCATCGAGCAGGAGCTTGGTCATCCCATACTCACCACATCGGTGCCGGCACAAGATGACGACTACCGCTGCGAACCCGAGCTGATAGCCGAGGCACTTGGTTCTCTGGTGGATATTGTGGTTGACTCTGGTAGAGGAGGGCTAATTCCCTCTACTGTTGTTGACTGCACAGGCAGTGAGCTTGAAATAATCAGGCAGGGTAAGGGCGAATTAAGTTGACAATAACCAATAAACAGCTCAAGTTCCTAAAGTTCTAAAACTTTATAAACGTGAAGGTTAGAGGTTAGAGGTTAGGGTTTAGAGAAAAAATTTTCAAATTTTTCTATATTTCAACTCATTATCCTCTAAACTCTCAACACTTAACATTAAACTTTGAGATAGTTAACAACTTTCGAAAACTTAAATAAACAGTAAATAGAATGAAAGCAATTAGATTAATTATGTGTATTACTGTTGGTGTGATGTTAACAATTGGCATCAATAGCTGTGAAAACAAGAGTAAAACCACATCCCGTAATGAGGTCTCAAAAGAGAAACCAGAGAATTCTAGAGAAACTACAGGGAAGTTAGTGCTTATCGACTTCTATGCCACTTGGTGTGGCCCATGCAAAGCTATGACACCAGTGATAGAGCAGATGGAGGAGAAATATGGTGATAAGATAGAATTTAAGAGAATTGATGTTGATCAAGATGGCGAGCTGGCTAATAAATACAATGTTCAGTCAATTCCCAATATTGTGATTTTGTCGCCTAATGAAGAAGTGATAGAGAATATTGTTGGCTACCATGACGTCAACCAAATGGATAAGATTTTGAAGGAAGTTCTTGATAAATAACACTCTATATTTCATAAATCTAGGTCTAAACTTTATAACCATCAAAAAGGGAGAACACGCAATGGGTGTCTCCCTTTATTTGTAGTTTCGAAAGAAAGTAATTATAACTTTCAAGTTTCGCAAGTTGTTAACTTGCTCAAAGTATAATGTTTAGAGTTTAGTGTTTAGTGTTTAGTGGGTATCGAGGTCTAACCACTAACCTGCGCGAAGTGCTCTAACCTCTAACCTTCACGTTTATAAAGTTCTAAAACTTTATAAACGTGAGAATAACTTATGCGTTCGGGTCAATATTGGTGGCTTCCGGATTATCTGCTTGGTTGGACTCAGAGGCTGCTTTCTGCTGCTCTTCATTTGTGGCAGGAGTCGAGGTTGCACCGGCTGCAGAAGCGGTGTTCTCCTCCACTGTTGGCGCTGAAGTATTACTCTGTTGAGGAGGTTGCGCACCGGGAGCATTTGGATCAATACCAGGGTTTTGCGAGTTGCCGTCAGGTGCGCTTGACGCATCTCCGCCACCGCATGAGGCCAATGAAAGAGCAGCTACAGCTGCAACGAACAAGAAAAATTTCTTCATAATGCGAAAAATGGATTTATTGATTGAAACTAGATTAATATTTTTAATTCTTCAGTAAAAAGGGAGAACCCATAACGAGTGTCTCCCTTAATTAAATTCAGTGAGGCTTAGATTAATGACCAACTTGCTTTTTTGCATCATTCAGCTTTTGCTCTGCCTCTTTCTGAGCATCATTCAGCTTCTGCTCTGCTTGCTTTTTTGCATCATTCAGCTTTTGCTCTGTTTGATTTTTTACCTCATTCAACTTTTGCTCTGCTTGATTTTTTGCGTCATTCAACTTTTGCTCTGCTTGATTTTTTGCGTCATTTATTACTGCTTCACCTTTATTTTTAGCGTTATCAAGCTGCTGCTCAACTGTAGTGGTAACATCGTTAGCATTATTCTCTACAGTTCCTTCTTCAGGAGTTGAAGTGGGGGTAGAAACAACGCTTGCAGCTCCCGACTCAATGTTCATGCTGGGAGTTGTTGATTCTGGATTGCCATTGGGAGCTGTACTGTCGTTAGATGCAGAGCTGCCATTACCGTCGCCACATGAAACTAATGAAAGTGTAGCAATTGCTACAGCGAATAAGAAAAATTTCTTCATAATGTTAAAATTAAATGGTTGTAAATGTTAAATGATTAGTGAATATTAAATAAAAAAAGAGTTATTTGTCTATAAAAATTTTGCTGTTTCAAAAAAACGGCGTAAATTTACATCAATTTTTTAAACTCAAAAAATATTAGACGATTTTTTTGATAAAGTTCACGAAAATATCAACGAAAAGAAACGACACATTATTATTATGGTTTACATTTTATTTATAGCAATAACGATCATCAGCTTTCTTGTTCAGCGTTCGTTGCAGAACAAGTTCAGCATCTATTCACAAGAATCGCTAGATGTGCCCATGACGGGACGCGACGTGGCAGCAAAGATGCTTCACGACAATGGCATTAGCAATGTTAATGTCACTAGTGTGTCGGGGCAGCTTACCGACCATTACAATCCAGCCAACGGCACCGTGAATTTGAGCGATGTAGTGTTTTCGGTCAATAGCGTGGCATCGGCGGCGGTGGCCGCTCATGAGTGTGGCCACGCCTTGCAGCACGCACAGGGATATTCTTTCTTGAAAATGCGCTCGGCACTCGTTCCGGTGGTGAGCTTCACCTCACAATGGATCACATGGGTGTTGCTTGCAGGAATTCTATTGATTGAGGTTTTCCCCATGGTGATGCTTGTGGGCATTTGTCTGTTTGCCTTAACTACACTATTCAGTCTCATCACTTTGCCGGTAGAAGTTGACGCCAGCCGTCGTGCTGTTGCCTGGCTTGAAAACTCGGGGGTGACGCACGGCATAAAGACCGAGCATGCTAAGGATGCCCTACATGCTGCAGCCTACACCTACGTTGTCGCCGCACTAAGCTCGCTGGCCACACTATTATATTATGTGATGATTTTCATGGGGCGCAGTCGAGATTGATATTATTATACGACATTATAAACTTCACCCAAAATGGCACAAAAACCGTCAATACCCAAAGGTACAAGAGATTTCTCGCCACTTGAGATGGCGAAACGCAACTATATCTTCGACACGATAAAAAGCGTATTCCTGCTTTACGGCTTCCAGCAGATTGAGACTCCGGCTATGGAGAACCTGTCAACCCTGATGGGCAAGTATGGAGAAGAAGGCGACAAACTATTGTTTAAAATCCTCAACAGCGGCGACTATCTGAAAGATGCGCCCAATGACCTGCTTGTCAGCAAAGACTATATACACCTCATTACTAGAGTAAGTGAGAAAGGACTGCGCTATGACCTGACGGTGCCCTTCGCTCGATAGGTCGTTCAGCATCGCAACGACCTGCAG
>CALDIG010000172.1 GCA_937904375.1 uncultured Prevotellaceae bacterium | reverse complement strand
TGTCAACTATCATACGTCTTTAACTTCGAGCGTAGCGATAACTTCGTTAACTCCTTTAACTCCATTATCAATTTTCAATTATCAATTATCAACTCTCTTGGAAACCAACAACATATTAGACAAACTCGAGGGCATCGTTCCCCGTTTTGAAGAAGTCGGCACACTCATTACCGACCCATCCGTCATAGCCGATCAGAAACGCTACGTGCAACTCACGAAAGAATACAAAAACCTGGAGGACATCATGAATGCCCGCCAGCGATATATCAACGCACTAAAGGGTATCGACGAAGCCAAGCAGTTACTTGAAACCGAGGAAGATGCAGACATGAAAGAGATGGCTCGCGAAGAACTCTCTGCCAACGAACGCCTCATCCCCGAACTCGAAGAGGAGATAAAACTCCTCCTCATTCCTGCCGACCCTGAGGATAGCAAGAATGTGACACTCGAAATTCGTGGTGGTACAGGTGGCGACGAAGCAGCACTCTTTGCCGGCGACCTGGCACGCATGTACACCCGTTACTGCGAGAGCAAGGGTTGGAAAATCGAGATGTCGAGTTGCAGCGAGGGAGCTGCGGGAGGCTACAAGGAAATCGTGTTCAGCGTCACAGGCAACGGAGTGTATGGCACTCTCAAGTATGAGAGCGGTGTGCACCGTGTGCAGCGCGTGCCGGTAACAGAGACTCAGGGACGCGTACACACCTCGGCGGCATCGGTAGCGATTCTGCCCGAGGCCGAGCCGTTTGACATAGAGATTAACGAGGGCGAGATTAAATGGGACTACTTCCGCTCCAGCGGAGCCGGTGGGCAAAACGTGAACAAGGTGAACTCTGGCGTGCGCCTGCGCTACATGTGGAATAACCCAAACACCGGCGAGGATCAGGAGATTCTAATCGAGTGTACCGAGACCCGCGACCAGCCAAAGAACAAGGAACGCGCACTGGCTCGTCTGCGCACCTTCATCTACGACAAGGAGCACCAGAAATATGTTGACGACATCGCAAGCCGCCGCAAGACGCTGGTGAGCACTGGCGACCGCTCGGCAAAGATTCGCACCTACAACTACCCTCAAGGTCGCATCACCGACCACCGCATTGGCTATACCATCTACAACCTGCCGGCATTCATGGATGGCGACATTCAAGACTGCATCGACCATCTCATCGTCGCCGAGAATGCCGAGAAACTCAAAGAGGCGGAACTGTAGGTTAAGTATTCAGTGGAGAGTGGAGAGTGGAGAGTGGAGAGTGGAGAGTGGAGAGTACAGAGGATAAACGACAAAGTAGAAAGTACAAAGTAGAAAGTACAAAGTAGAAAGTAGAAAGTACAAAGTGGAGAGGACGAAAACTTATAACTCAAAAACTCACAACTCAAAACTCTCATCTCCCCCATCCCCGAAAAGCGGCAAAACCAAGAAATTTGGCATAAATTCGTTTAATTCGTTGTTTTTTGTTAACTTTGCACCCAATTAAAAATAGGTAATAATTTAAATACTTTTCAAAAATGGCTAATTTTAACGATTACAATTTTGCCGGTAAGAAGGCAATCGTGCGTGTTGATTTCAATGTTCCTCTGAATGAGGAAGGTAAGGTTACCGACGACACCCGCATCCGCGGAGCGTTGCCCACTCTCAAGAAGATTCTTGCTGACGGCGGAAGCCTCGTGGTGATGTCGCACATGGGCAAGCCAAAAGGCAAAGTCAACCCCAAGCTCTCTCTGAGCCAGATTGTTGGCGATGTGGCTGACGCTCTTGGCACAGAAGTGAAATTCGCTCCCGACTGCGCAAAGGCCGCCGATGCTGCCGCTGCCCTCAAACCAGGCGAAGTGCTGTTGCTCGAGAATCTGCGTTTCTATCCCGAGGAGGAAGGTAAGCCTGTAGGTATCGACAAAGAAGATCCTGCCTACAACGACGCCAAAAAGGAGATGAAGACCCGTCAGGCTGAGTTTGCCAAAACTCTCGCCAGTTATGCCGACTGCTATGTGAACGACGCCTTCGGTACCGCTCACCGCCGTCACGCCTCTACTGCTGTCATTGCCGACTACTTCGATAACGACAACAAGATGCTCGGCCTTCTCATGGAGAAAGAGGTAACTGCTATCGACAACGTGCTCAAGAATGCTCAGCACCCCTTCACCGCTATAATTGGTGGCAGCAAGGTATCGTCGAAGCTCGCCGTCATCAAGAACCTGCTCGACAAGGTTGACAACCTCATCATTGGCGGCGGCATGGGATTCACATTCTTCAAAGCCCAAGGCGGCAAGATTGGCAACTCGCTCCACGAGGACGACCTGATGCCCGAGGCTCTCAACGTGCTCGCCGAGGCTAAGAAGAAGGGTGTTCACGTGCAGCTCTCGGTTGCCACTGTGGCAGGCCGTGAGTTCAAGAACGACACCGAGCAGCGCATCTTCGACACACACAACATCGAGGACGGATGGGAAGGCATGGACGCCAGCCCCGCCTCGCTCGCTCTGTGGAAAGAGATTATCATGAACAGCAAGACAATCCTCTGGAACGGTCCTGTGGGTGTGTTTGAGTTTGAGAACTTTGCCAAGGGCACCGGCGAAATCGCCAAATACGTTGCCGAGGCTACCAAAAACGGAGCTTACTCACTCGTGGGAGGCGGCGACTCGGTTGCCGCTGTCAACAAGTTCGGTCTCGCCGACCAAGTTTCCTACGTCTCTACCGGTGGCGGAGCTATGCTCGAAGCCATCGAGGGAAAGACTCTCCCAGGCGTAGCAGCTATCAAAGGCGAGTAATAATTTGCTCTCATACGAAAAAAACAACGGCTCATCATTTTTGACGAGCCGTTGTTTTTCTGCAATTTATACTATTCCATTCAGAATTATGCTGAGAAAATTATGCTACAAACATAATTTTATTTGCATAATTAAAATATTTACTATATTTTTGCGGTCAAAACTGATATTCAAGCATTATGACGACAAATCCATTCATATTAACTCCACGTATTCCAGAGGAATACTTCTGTGACCGCGAGCAAGAAACTCATCAATTAATAACTACTGTTACCAATCAAAGCAATCTCGTTCTCATCTCTCCCCGACGAGTGGGAAAAACTGGACTAATAAACCATTGCTTTGAACAGCCAACAATAAAGGATGATTTTATCACTGTGTCAATCGACATTCTGCACACCACATCGTTCAGCGAGCTGATTCTAGAACTTGGCAATGCTGTCTTTAAGAATGTGGCAAAGAAAAGTGAGCGTATGTTGACAAAATTCATTGCTGCATTACGCTCTCTAAGTGCAAGTTTCGGTTATGACCCACTTAACGGCACTCCAACTTTTGATATCAAACTCGGACAAGTGACTTCCCCTGCTTACACTCTCGACGAGATTTTCACCTATCTCGAAGAAGCCGAGAAGCCTTGCATTGTGGCTATCGATGAGTTTCAACAGATAACGAACTATCAAGAGAAAAACGTTGAAGCATTGCTGCGCAGCAAGATTCAATTTCTGCGAAACACCTATTTCATCTTCGCTGGTAGCGAACGACGAATCATTAGCGAAATGTTCTTCTCTAGCAAACGACCATTCTACCAAAGCGCATCATTATTAATGCTAGAGCCAATAGAAATCGAGAAATACACATCATTTGTCAAGCATCATTTTGAAGCAGCGGGTAAAAAAATTCACGAAGATACCGTCGCCAGTGTCTATCATAAGTGGCAAGGCATCACAATGTATATGCACCGCATTTTCCACGACGCGTTCATCCTTGTGCAAGAAGGCGAGGAATGCACACCACAGATCATTGACGAAATAACCAATTCTTATCTTGCACAAAACGAGAAACGCCTACAAGAAATGCTGACATTTATCACACCTCAACAGAAAGAACTACTCTACGCCATAGCACGCGAAGGAGTAGCCACAAAACTCACCTCGGCGGCATTTGTCAAGAGAAACCAATTGAAATCGGCAAGCGCCGTGCAGTCGGCGACAAAACGTCTGCTTGAATATGATATAATAACCCAAAAGGGTCACGAGTTTTCTGTCTCTGACCCTCTACTCTCCATCTGGCTGAGGAGCAGGATAGATTAATCGCTCACCAGTTTGCGGTAACGCACGCGGGTGGGTTCTTCTTTGCCCAGGCGCTTGAGTTTGTTCTCTTCATATTCTGAATAAGAGCCTTCGAAGAAGAACACGTTGCTGTCGCCCTCAAAGGCGAGGATGTGGGTGCAGATGCGGTCTAGGAACCAGCGGTCGTGGCTGATGACCACAGCGCAGCCGGCGAAGTCGTCGAGACCTTCCTCCAGAGCTCGCAGAGTGTTCACATCGATGTCATTGGTAGGCTCGTCGAGCAGCAGCACGTTGCCTTCCTCCTTGAGCGCAAGGGCCAGCTGCAGGCGGTTTCGCTCACCGCCGCTGAGCACGCCGCACTTCTTTTGCTGGTCAACGCCCGAGAAGTTGAAACGCGACAGATAGGCGCGGGCGTTCACGTCGCGACCGCCCATGCGCAGCAGTTCTACCCCACCCGAAATCACCTCATAGACGGTCTTGTCGGGGTCGATGCTCGTGTGCTGCTGGTCAACATACACCGCCTTAACGGTCTCTCCCACCTCAAAGGTGCCGCTGTCGGGCTTCTCAAGTCCCATAATGAGTCGGAAAAGCGTGGTCTTGCCAGCGCCATTAGGACCTATCACGCCCACGATGCCGTTAGGCGGCAACATGAAATTGAGGTCGTCGAAGAGCAATTTGTCGCCGTAGGCCTTCGCCACATGCTGAGCCTCGATAACCTTGTTTCCCAAGCGCGGACCATTAGGAATGAATATCTCAAGTTTCTCTTCTTTCTCCTTTAGGGTCTCGTTGAGCAGCTTGTCGTAGCTGTTAAGACGTGCCTTGCCCTTAGCCTGACGCGCCTTTGGTGCCATGCGCACCCATTCCAACTCACGCTGCAAAGTCTTGCGACGCTTGCTCTCGGTCTTCTCCTCTTGCGCCAGTCGCTGCGTTTTCTGCTCCAGCCAACTGCTGTAGTTTCCACGCCAGGGAATACCCTCGCCACGGTCGAGTTCGAGAATCCACCCTGCCACATGGTCAAGGAAGTAGCGGTCGTGAGTCACGGCAATCACCGTACCCTCATACTGCTGCAAGTGCTGCTCCAGCCAGTCGATAGACTCAGCGTCGAGGTGGTTGGTAGGCTCATCGAGCAGGAGCACGTCGGGTTTCTGCAACAACAGTCGGCACAAAGCCACACGACGTCGCTCGCCACCGCTCAGGTGCTCGGTGCTCTCGTCGCCATGCGGACAACGCAAAGCGTCCATCGCCCGCTCCAGGCGGCTGTCGAGATTCCAAGCGTCGGTAGCGTCAATTATGTCCTGCAACTGAGCTTGGCGAGCAAAGAGTTCATTCATCTTGTCTTCATTCTCATAATACTCAGGCAAGCCAAACTTCTGGTTTATCTCCTCATATTCCTTGAGAGCGTCAACCACATGCTGCACACCCTCCTGCACCACTTCCTTAACGGTCTTTGTTGAATCAAGTTGCGGGTCCTGAGGCAGATAGCCCACACTATAGCCCGGCGCAAACACCACCTCGCCTTGATACTGCTTCTCGATGCCGGCGATGATTTTCATCAAGGTAGATTTACCTGCGCCATTAAGACCAATGATGCCAATCTTCGCTCCATAGAAGAACGAGAGATAGATGTTTTTGAGAATCTGTTTCTGGTTTTGCTGAATTGTCTTGCTCACCCCCACCATGGAGAAGATGATTTTCTTGTCGTCAACTGTTGCCATAAAAATATAAGTTTAGTGTTTTGTGTTTAGAGGTTAGAGGTTTTGAGTACTCAATCCCCAACGACACAGTTATATCAAACAACTTTCACAACTTTCCAACAACTTGAACAACTAAAAATTTTTTCTCACGCTCGGCACTTTTCTCAAACAAAGTCAACAAAGAAAAACAAAGTCAACAAAGAATATTTTTTGTTATTCTTGTCAGGTTTTTAATAAAAAGCTCACGCTCGCAAAGCTTTGAGCAAGCTCAAGCTTTTCTCGCTTAATCGCATTTTTGTTTATTTTGTTTGATTTAAACTCGCTTAATCGCATTTTTATTGTGTTTGTTGTTAACTTGTTGTTTTTGTTGTTTTTTATAACGGTGGACTGGGAACTATTATCGTCAAGCCGTCGTAGGCGAGTTCCACGCCTGGAGGCAGTAGTTTTGCGGTCTCAGCGTGCAGACCGATGCCATGGCTCATGTGGATGAGCACTGCCCTACCTGGCTTTATCTGCTCAATTATTTCAAGTGCTTGCGAAAGCGATATGTGCGAGATATGCTCCTCGAAGCGCAATGCGTTGAGCACAAGCACCGGAATACCACGCAACTGCTCTATCTGCTGCTGAGCTATCGTCTTGCAATCGGTGATATAGGCTAGGCCACCAATCTTGAACCCCAAGATGGGAAGCTTGTAATGAAGCACCGGTATTGGCTCTATCCTGATGCCTGCGCAGTCAAATGCGTCGTGGTCGTTAATCTCAATCAAGTCGTAATGCGGCACTCCAGGATAAGGATGCTCGGCAAAGCAATACGACAGTCGCTGGTGCAGAGCGGCAATTACGTCACGACGGGCATAGATTGGGAAATTGCTGAAACCCCGTAGCTCCTCAAGACCGCCTATGTGGTCATAGTGGATATGAGTGAGCAGCAACGCGTCGAGGTGAGCGTCGCCAGTGTTCAGAATCTGCTGCCGAAAGTCGGGACCGCAGTCTATCAAGATGCGCTCGCCTTGCCATTCCACCAACGCCGACTGCCGCAAGCGCTTGTCGCGAGGGTCGCTCGAATGGCACACTTCGCACTCGCACCCTATCTGCGGCACTCCTGTGCTGGTGCCGCTGCCAAGTATCGTTATCTTTAGCCTATCTTCCATTACCGGAACTCTTTTAATAGCCCATCAACAAAAAACAGATATCGCCCACCGTCATAGTACCAGTATTCTCGCAATCCCGATTGGTCGGGCAACTGGCGCACATTCACGGGGTTGTCCATTGCTAAGCGGCACTCCTCCTTTGTCATGCCCTCAGCAACCTTTCCATTGACAATATTTACCCAAGTGGCAGGCGAGATGTCGGGATATTTTTTCCTGATATCAGTCATAGAGAATAGTGAGTCGAAGTCACGCCCCACACTCTCAGAGCCAGGAAGCTTCATCCACACAAATGCCTCGTCGCCATTGTCGGTGGCACGAAACTCCACCTTGAGAGGATAAACCTTGTTGCCAGGCTTCACCGCTGTAATCATCACAGGAATAAATCGGCGACCTTTGGTCTGATGTCCTCCTTTAATGTCACGCCACAATGGAGTCTTGATATACACCTCTCTATTCAATAGTTGATCTGCAATGGCATGAACCTTATCATCATCAATAAGAAACGGTATAGTAAAAGAGCGAGAGCTCACCTCTGCCAGCACCTTTCCGGTGGGATAGACAAGACGCAGAGAGTCTAAGTCAAAATATACGTCCACCACCTCGCTATTGTCGAGCTGCTTGTGAGTGCCATAGCCAGCATAGCTAAGCCTCTTGCCTTCAAGAACCAAAGTGTCAAGGTCATAATTAATCGACGGCTTAAAAATGAGCCGTGCCTGATTATCGACGCACCAAAATGCCTTGCCCTCGCGCCACGACGAGAGAGAGTCGGCTGGCACTTGCAACGACGATTCACGGCTACCATCCTCCATCTGCCGAATAGCGCGCTGCACGTCCTTCTCGGTAATCTTCTTGGTACTCTCGACTCCTGTAAAGCACCCTTGAAAAAGTAGCGTCACGCCCATCAACAGCAATGTTTGAAATATTTTATTCATTCCATTAAACATTTTAATTACAAAGTTAATCTTTTGTCGCCAATTTACGACGATAATGCTTACATTTTTCAATTATTTTATCAAAAATCCAGTTTTTTGATACTTTTTTCAAAAAAATACTCCACAAATGGTGGCTATTTGAAATAATATATATAACTTTGCTTTTTATTTTTTAATGAAAACATTTAAAACCTAAATATATGGAAAAGAAATACATTCCCGACTCCGAGATG
>CALDIG010000171.1 GCA_937904375.1 uncultured Prevotellaceae bacterium | reverse complement strand
GTTGCTCAGGTACTTATAAAGAAAGTTAAATTAAAGTGCTGCGGAATTTAGGTATTTATAAAAGATGAGAAAAATCATTCTCCCCTTCCTTATATTTGGCCTTCTCAGCATACAGGCAGCTGAAAAGCCAACGGCAACCGAAAGACGATACCTGTCTGGACATGGTTGCGACGACATGGTAGAGTGGGACTTCTTTTGTACAGAAGGGGCAAACAGTGGACGGTGGACAACCATCGGCGTGCCCTCTTGCTGGGAGATGCAGGGCTTCGGCACACTACAATATGGATACCTGTATGATCCTTGGTACGGTGGATACTGGAAGGATACTCAGCGTCTTGGCAAGGCTGGTCGTCAGACCATTCAGTCGGCACTGCCGCCCAAATCAAGGGAGCACGGCCTCTACCGAAAGACCTTCTTCGTGGAGAAGGCTCTGAAGAACCAGTGCGTGCTGCTGACCTTCGAGGGCGTGATGACTGATGCGCTGGTCAAGGTGAATGGCCGTCAGGCTGGGCCAGTGCACCAAGGGGCTTTCTACCGGTTCCAATACGATGTGGCCAACCTGTTAAACTATGGAGGCGACAATCTTCTCGAGGTGGATGTTGCCAAGGAGAGTGCCCGCCAGAGCGTGAACGATGCTGAGCGTCATGGTGACTACTGGAATTTCGGCGGCATATTCCGACCAGTCTATCTGGAGATTCTTCCAAAAGCCCATCTCTACGACATCAGCATCGATGCGCGGGCCGACTTCTCACTCCATGTAGACTATAAGGTGGCTGGTGCACCGAAGGGCTATCGGGTGGAACAGGAGGTCATTGGCGAGAAGCGCCTCTGGACGGCTGAAACACCTAACCTGTCGACGCTCTGCCTGAAACTCGTAGACCGCCATGGTCGGCTGTTGCATCAGGTAGAGACGCGCTTTGGCTATCGCACTTTAGAGGTGCGTCGTGGTGATGGCTTCTACCTGAACGGCCAGAAACTGCAGGTGCGTGGTGTGAACCGCCATTCGTTCCGTGCCGAGACCGGGCGTACGTTGTCGCCTCGGCTGAACGAAGAAGATGTCAGACTTATCAAGTCTATGAATATGAATGCCGTCCGTCTGGCCCATTATCCGGCCGACAAGGATTTCCTCGATGCCTGCGACTCGTTGGGGCTGTACGTTATGGACGAACTTTGCTCATGGCAGAAGCCACTCGACACAGAGGTGGGTACAAAGTTGGCTACGGAGATGGTGACCTACGACCGCAATCACCCCAGTATCCTCTGGTGGAGCAATGGCAATGAAGGCGGTTGGAACGCCGAACTCGACACCGTGTTTCACCAGCTTGACCCGCAGCAGCGTCCTGTCATACATCCTTGGGCGGTGAACGAGGGTATCGATACCAAGCACTACCGCAACTACGATGCCGATGTCGTCGAGATTGACTTGTGCGTTTACCGAGGTGTTGTTTCCCAAGAAGTCGAAGCCATGTCCGTCGGCCTTGATGTGAGCGGTCACGTTATTGACATCGACCTGTGGCACCAGCTTCTTCACCGGTAGCGATTTGGCGGTGGCATCTACGGTGTAACGGTCGGTGTTGAACTCATAGCTTCCTTTGCCGGTGAGGCTTCCGCCCGATTTCAGTCTCATGTCAACGTTTGCCGCTACCGATTTGGGGTTGTACTTGATGTTTCCTTTAAGGTTCATTGGCACCACATTGACTTGCTTTTGAAGGTCTTTGCTGAGGAATTCCTTCTTGGCGAAGTCTATGTTGTCGATGTTGGCGTCGAGGTTCACATCGGCTTGCATTTTTGACGGCTCGGTGAGATTTTTGATGTTGCCGCTGGCTTTGGCTTTCACAAATCCGGGGATTTGGAGTTCGCCGTCGGTGATGTCGAGGTCGCGGGTGTTGCCCTCAAATTTGCCTTTGAACTTTATAGGGTGATTCTTTGGGATGAAATTGGTGACTCCCGCCATTGACGGCATCACCGAGTTGATTTCCCGCAAATCGACCGATGCGTCGGTAGTGACGTTCATGCTGCCTGTGGGTTTCTCGTCAAAGATGCTCATGTCCACCTTTCCGTCGAGGTCGATAGTGCTGCTGCCGGTCTTGACGGTGAAGTCTTTGACTTTTATGTCTTGCGGAGTGATGTCGACCTTGCCGTGGGCGTCGCTTATTTCCAGCCCGCCCCGATCCTTTGCCTTTAGTTCCTTGATGGGCACTGAGACGATAGTCCCACGGTTGTAGAAATCAGTTACAGTAAAGTCGAGGTCGCTCACCTCCACATGGCTCATGTCCAAGCCGTTGCCTGGGGTTTTCCCTTTCTCGGCATAGGTGGCATGACCGCCTCTGAGGGTGAGGGTGTCGCTGCGCACAGTCCACGGAATGGTGTCGCTGGGGTCTTCTATCTTGGGCGGAGTGGGGTAATGCTTTTCATAGGCTGCTGCCAGTTTCTCGTTGGGATAGATGTAACGGCAGTCGATGCTGTCCACTTTTAGCGACTTAGCATCGACGGTGTGCTGGCCGGTATCTACGCATCCGTCTTTCAGCTCTGCCCTGGCAAGATGCGCCTTCATCTCGTGGATGGTGGGTTCCATGAGCATGGAGTAGTCCACGTCGTTGAGGACTAGTCTCTTGGCTTCGATTCTCCACGGTTCCGATTTGGTGGTGTCGTTATCTTGATAGGACTTGTGGGAATAGAGCGCCAGTTTCACGTCGCCTCCCGAGAGCTCGCCGTCAAGGAGGTTGATTTTGTGATTGTCGAGGTCGATGGCGGCTCCTGTGAGGCGGCAGTGCTTCACGTCGGCACGCAGCATCATGGAGGCGTCGCCCGTGGCAAGGCGGTAGCGGCCGTCTTCGAGCTCTGCGCCGTCAATCTCCAGTCGCTTGTCGAGCAGGGGCTTCACCGCCACATCGGCAGTGAATTTCTTGGCTACTACCATCGTGTCGCCATGCTCGTCGATGAGCGTCATGTCGTCGATGGCGATGTCGAGCGGGAACTTGATAAGAATCCTGCCAATGTCAAGGTCCATGCCCGTTTTCTCCTTCACATAGTGGCACGCGATGTCTTTAGCCTTGTTCTGCACCCAGGGAATGTACAGCAGCAGTGGCAGCACAATGATAAGCGCCAGCAATAGGCCTAGCACCCACTTCAGCGTCTTCCAAATCTTATGTTTAACGGTCTTTCCCAAGTTAACAGGCTAAAACATTGCGACTTATAACCGCGGTGCCAATCAACAGGGCACTAATAAGTCTAATTTAACCTACAAAATTAAGAAAAAACTTTGAAAACAACCTACATTTTTCAATGAAATGGTGTTTTTTTTTGATAATTGGTTATTGGTTATCGTTGTTTGACCTTGAGGCCAAAAGGTCGCTTCGCTCAAAATTAAATTAAAATTTGTTTTAAAATTTCATATTTGTTGGTAACAAAATTTTTATTTAAATTTTCAATAAATTTTAAGCGCGCAGTGCGCCCATCTGGTATCTAACGCCATTATGCATTGTGCATTATGCAATCATTAATTTTTCAATCCTTAATCGGTGTAAAGCACATTTAACGAGATGGGTTTATCGGGCAGGTGGGTGCTCAAGATGCGCCAGTTCTTGGGGTAGAGGTTGTTGGCTCGGTTGCCTAAGTTGTTGACGAAGCCGAGGATGGCATTCTGGTAGGTTATCAGGACATAGCCCCGCGGTGCGTTGATGGTTATGGCCTCTCCCCGCAGGTAGGCTATCGCTGTGCGGTAATCTACTTCGCATTTCTCGAAAGCGTCGTCTTTTAGCATTGGCGACATGGCGAGCTGATGAGAGGGGACGACCTTGTTCCCTTTTATAGTGCCTAGTTCAATGTTTAAGCCTTTGATAATGTGCAACTTGTTGCTATTAATTGAAATAAAATCTTTAAGGTGTTTATTTGTTGCAGTTATGATGCCGTTGGTTTCACTTAACTCATAATCGCCATCAAGCCATGATGACGCTTCTTTTGGAATCTTTTTTATCGGAGATCGGGGAACGGAGATCGGGGATCGGGAATTCTGTATTCTGCATTGTGCATTGTGCATTGTGCATTGTGCATTCAGCATTCTGCATTCAGCATTCAGCATTTTTCGGAGCACGCACATAAACAAGCCTTCGCCACGAGTCTTGTGAGGCAGGAAGCGATAGCAGGGAATCCTATTCCCGTATTGCGGGGTCCATTGTGCATTGTGCATTGCGCATTGCGCATTACAAGAGAGGTCGCCAGTGATGTTCCACGATGTCTCGACGGTAATCTCCACAAAGCAGGCTCCCAGTTCGCGGGCGATGAATAGTGCCATGCGCTCGTTCTCGTCGAGGTTGTAGGTGCAGGTGCTGTAGATTAGCAGCCCTCCGGGCTTGAGAGCGGGCCAGATGTCGCGGAGGATCTCACGCTGTCGTGCGGCGCATTGTGCCACCAGTTGCGGCGACCATTGCGAGACGGCCTCGTCGTCTTTTCGAAACATCCCCTCTCCGCTGCACGGCACATCGGCGGCGATGATGTCGAAGGTGTTTGCAAGCTTCCCGAGCGTTTTTGGGGAGTCATTGGTGACCATGCAGTTACCGTGTCCCCATTTTATGATATTTTCTCGCAAAACTTGTGCTCGAGGAGTCACAATCTCATTGGCTACGACCACGCTACCTTGTGGTAATGCTTGTAGGGCAGCAGTAGTTTTTCCTCCCGGCGCGGCGCACAGGTCGAGATAATGGACCGGTCCTCTCACGAGGCTCTTGATGACATGGTAGATGAACATCGACGAGGCGTCCTGCACATAGTAGCTGCCGGCGTGGAAGTGCGGGTCGAAGGTGAACGGCGGTCGCTCGCCCAGGTAAGCCCCCGTCTCACACCACGGCACTCTCTCGAGCCAGACAGGAGGCACAAAGCCTTTGCTGCCATTGAATCTCACAGAGGTGACAGGCTCAGTGGTCACAATGGCTTGCAGCAAAGCGCTCGCCTCGTCGCCCGGCAAGAGAGTGTTGATTTGCTCAATAAAGTCCTCGTTCAAGTTCATAGTGCAAAATTAGTCTTTTTTTGTCAAACAATTGCAAACAAAGATGTGTTTATTTCTTGTCAAACAATTGCAAACAAAAGATGTGTTTATTTTTTGTCAAACAATTGCAAACAATTGCAAACAATTAGAAACAATTATTAGTGAAAATTAGTGATGATTCGTGGTTGTAAAAACAAAAATCAGACGATTAGAAACTACTCCTCAGAAATCAGAGACGAGACATCAGAAGCGAGTCTGATATCTGAAATCTGAGGTCTGGAATCTGAATTACCTTAGGTGCTTTTCCCTAAAAAATGCAAAAAATGGGGATGAGATTGTTTGTGCTAGGAATAAAATGAGTAATTTCGTCAAATTATTAATTCTAAAACGAAATCATTATGAACAAGTTCACAAAAGTTATTCTAGCGATTGCGATTGCGTTTATTGCTATTCCTAATGTGCAGGCCGAGCACTTGGTGGTGATTAGCGCTAACGACACTCACAGCCAGATTGAGCCTAATGGCGACCTGGGCGGTCTTTACCGTCGTCGTGCGGCAATGGATGAGATACGCCGCAACAACAAAAACGTGATTGCCGTTCATGCCGGCGACGCGGTGCAGGGAACGCTCTATTTCTCTTTGTTCAGAGGCGAGGTGGAGTATGCCGCTATGGACAGTCTGGGCTACGACATGATTATTCTGGGCAACCATGAGTTTGACAACGGCATTGACGAGCTCGCCGAGCATTACAAGAACATCAAGGCGGTGAAGCTGTCGGCGAACTATGACTTCAGCAACACCCCACTCGCCGATGTGCTGCAGCCTTACAGCATCCGTACAGTTGCCGGCAAGCGCATAGGTTTCTTTGGCATCAATGTTGACCCCAAGGGGCTTATCAGCGACGACAAATATGAGGGCATGATTTATCTCGACAATGCTGTAGTTGCCGATGCCACCGCCAAATATCTTAAAGAAGTTCAGAATGTGGATTTCACCGTGATGATTTCCCACATAGGCTATTACCCCGAGACAGTGGGACTTGTGGGCGACTCGATTATCGCCACCAAGTCACATTACATCGATATGATTGTAGGCGGTCACACTCACACCCTGCTCGAGCCAGGCGACCCCCGCACCCAAGTGAAGAATGCCGACGGCAAGATTATCACCATCGGTCAGAACGGCAAAACCGGCAAGTACATCGGCACCTACGACATCGACCTCGACAACTGGAGCGTGAAATATGGCCAGGTGAAACTCGACAAGTCATTTGACGCAAAGGCCGACTATCCCGCTATGCGGGCTTGGCTGGCACCCTATAAATTCAAGGTTGACAGCGTGATGAATAATGTGCTCGGAACTTCGGCCCGCAAGATGAAGGACGGCGGCATTGCGTCCCAGAACTGGCTTTGCGACGCCGTGATGGAGATGATGCCCGGCATTAGCGGCATCAAGAAACTCGACGGTGTAATCATGAACAAGGGCGGCATCCGTCAGTCGATGCCCGAGGGTAATGTCACCGAGGGTTTGATAGGCTCTATGTTCCCCTTCGATAACCGCTTCGTGGTTGTGGAAGTGACAGGTAGCGACCTGCTTGAGGCCCTCCGTGTGATGGCGACTCGTGGCGGCGATGCCGTGAGCAAGGAGTTCTATGTAGAATACACTGGCGATGAAAGTAATCCCAGGATTACCACCGCCAAGCTCAACGGCAAGAAGGTCGACCCCAAGAAGAAATATTTGATTGGCACCATTGACTACCTCGCCAATGGCGGCGACCACATGGATGCTCTCGGCAAGGGCGCACGTCCTTTTGTAGACACTGTTCCCTACGGTGAGCACATGAAGAGCTACATCAAGCAGCTCACCAGGTCGGGACGCGTTGTCAATGCCACCGATGATGCCCGAATGATGAAGAAATGAGCTGACAAGCAAACAAGCTAACGAGCTGACAAGGCAAATGTCTATACTATTGTCTTGTTTGCTCGTCAGCTTGTAAGCAAAAAAATAGATATGATTGTGAAAAAACACAGAGTCTGGACAAGGCACGCCTTGTCCCTACAATTTACGCTTGCTGCACTCTTATTGGGAATGCAGCAAGCATTGGCAGTAAGACCTGCCATCCTCAATCGTGCCAACTCTCAAAAGATGGAGCAATGGGTAGAAGCCACCTATTTAAAAATGTCTCCCGAAGAGCGCATCTCTCAAATCATGATAATGGCGATAAGTCCAAATAGAGATGATGAGGCAAAGATGCTTGTGACTCGATATGTCGAGAACTATAAGGTTGGAGGACTGATATTTGAGAGTAGCGACATTGCCACTCAAGCTAATGTCACAAATTATGCCCAGTCGCTTTCGTCAATCCCGCTGATGATAGCCCTCGATGCCGAGTGGGGACTGTCGATGCGTCTGAAAGACGCTCCCGAATTCCCTAGAAACTTGTTTTTGGGTGGCATCAATGATGATAAATTGCTCTACGAGTATGGCAAAGAGGTGGCGCGAGAGTGTCGATTGATGGGCGTTCATGTCAATTTCGCTCCTGTGCTCGACGTTCTCGACCGTGAGGGCTCTGTGCTCGGTTCACGATCATTCGGTTACAGTCCAGAGGTGGTGGCACGGCATGGCGTGGCGTTTGCCAAAGGTCTGGAAGATGGGGGAGTGCTATCCACCGCGAAGCATTTTCCGGGACATGGCTCCACTACCGCCGACTCCCACAAGGAACTGCCGCTTCTCGACAAGTCGTTCAAGGAGATGCGCATGTATGATTTAGTACCCTTCGACAGTTATGTGAAAGCCGGTCTTGGAGGTGTTCTCACCGCCCACATCGACGTGCCGTTCTTCAATGACGGCACAACCCCCTGCTCTTTGTCAAAGGATTGTGTTGAAGGTTTGCTCAGGCATGACTTGGGCTTTGAGGGATTGGTGTTCACTGATGCCCTCGATATGGAAGGCGCGAAGTCGATTCCTGGCGACCCAAGTGTGAATGCCATCTTGGCTGGCAATGATGTGCTGCTCATGCCACGCGACATAGAGGCGAGCGTCAATGCCGTGATGGCAGCCATAGAAGATGGCACTATCAGCTGGCTCGATATAGAGACTCGTTGTAAGAAGATGCTGCGATTTAAATATGCGCTTGGAGTAATCGACAATGCCAAGACACCAATTGACGTCAATAAAGTGGCGAGCCAGATCAACACCCAATATGCTCAAGACCTCAATCGCCGCCTCATTGCCGCCGCTGTGACAGTAGCGGTGAACAATGGTGACATGTTGCCAATAAAAGACGTGACTAACGGCAAAATTCAAGTCTTGTCGCTGGGAGTGGGAGAGATGTTCCAGAAACGTTGCTCAAAATATGCCAACATAAAATCTTGCAGCTCGTCTTCGACAGTTGGAAATAGTCAGTTAATCATCGCCATTGGCAATGAGGCTTATATCTACGAGGCTCTTGACGCTGCCAAGAAATGCAAGAATGTTACTGTTGTGGTCCTCGATTCTCCCGAAAACATGCAGCACTATGCTGACTTGGTTACCGACAAACATATAGATGCCGTTGTCTTTGGCTATGGCAACGACGACGCGTGGCAAGATTACGCTGCGCAGACCGTCTTTGGCGGCAGTCCCGCTAATGGAGTGTTGCCAGTAACTGTAAAGTCAAGGGCAAACAACAAGGTGCTTCGTGCTGGCGTCGGGGTGAAGTATGCAGCCACTCGTCTCGGTTACACCCTTCCTGTGGAGGTAGGCTTTAATGACAAATTATTGTCGAGGATAGACTCTATCTGCAACTACGGCATCAGCCAAAAAGCTTTTCCTGGCTGCCAAGTGATGGTGGCGCGTCATGGCAAAGTGGTGGTTGACCGTTCTTACGGTGAGATAAACTTCGACTCAGGAGTTCCCGTCACCGACAACACGCTCTATGGCCTGGCATCGGTGTCGAAAGCCACTGGCACACTGAGCGGAATCATGAAGCTCTATGACGAGGGCAAGATAAAACTCGACGAGCCGGCAAGCAAATATATTGCGGGCTTGCGTGATACCGACAAGAGCGACCTTACATTCCGCCAACTGCTCTATCATGAGACTGGCATGCAGCCGTCGTTGAGTATGTGGGAAATGATGTTTGACCCAACAACCTACAGTGGAGATTTAATCACCAAGACCCCAAACGAAGTCAACACGATCAAGGTGATGAAGAACGCTTATGGCAACAAAGACGCAAAGCTGCGCACCGACATCCTCGCCAGTGAGCCTTCTCACGAGTTTAATATCGCGATTGCCGACGGCATCTATGGCGGCAAGGTGACCTACGACTCGATCATGACACGCATCTATCATTCCAAGCTGCGTCCCAACAAGAATTATTGCTACAGCTGCCTGAACTTCTGTCTGCTCGCCGATGCGTTGCAAAACGTCACTCACACCCAACTGGATGCTTATGTTGACAAGAACATCTTCGGCTTGCTTGGCGCATATCACACCACCTACCGGCCATTGAACAAGTTCGCCCCCGACGACATAGCTTATACCGAGGTCGATACTTATCTTCGCAAGCAGCACATTCATGGATATGTTCACGATGAGCTTGCGGCATTCTCGGGAGGCGTACAGGGCAATGCTGGCTTGTTCTCCAATGCCAACGACCTCGCCAAGCTCTTCCAGATGTGGCTCAATGGCGGAGAGTATGGCGGCGAGACTTATTACAAGAAATCTACAGTAGATACATTCCTCAAGTCTAAGAGCCCTCGCTCGCACCGTGGTCTAGGCTTTGACAAGCCAAATCTTAAGAATCTTGACGCATCTAGCACTTGTGATGAGGCTACCGCCGAGACGGTGGGTCACACCGGATTTACAGGCACCTGCTACTGGATTGATCCCAAGAACGACATGATTTACATCTTCTTAAGTAATCGAGTATGTCCCACTCGCGACAATCCCGCATTCTCCCGTGTAAGCGCACGCTCACATATTCAGTCACTACTCTATCATTCGATAGTTGAATAAAAAAAGAAGCGCAATGAAAAACATTTCGCCATTACTGCTTTTGAGCATTTGCGTGGCTTTTGCGTCATGCACTCACAACTATCAGTTGACTGTGCATTTCTCGAACCATGACTTTGACGGCAAGAAGGCTTACCTGACCAACTACGACACTGGCGACACCATCGGAAGTGCGACAGTGCTGGAGAAGCAACTTATTATTGACGGTAATGTTGATACCGCCTATTTTGCGCGGTTGCTAGTTGAGGGTAATCGTCTTGACTTCGTTGTCGAGGAGGGCGACATTGAAGTGGAGTGGGGTGCCGACCTCAAGATTTCAGGCACTCCTCTAAATGAGAAATTCAATGGCATAGTAAAACAACTCGACAAGTATGAGCAGCAGTGGCAGGATATCGCACTAGCAAAGCAAAACAATGAGATAACCGAAGACGAGGCGCAGCGGCGGGAAGACAGCCGCAAGAGCAATCTCCTCAATAGTCTCTATAACACTTATCTAGCCAATAAAGACAACGCCCTGGGACAATGGGCGTTCACGCAATATGTGGTTGAGGGCGACTTCTCTTCATCGGAGCTGGACTTGATTTTGAATAAGGTACCAAAGCGATATTTGAATCTGAAACGAGTGCAAAATGCCGTCAACAATGCCTCAGCTCGAGAAAAGACAGGCGAAGGCAAGCGATTTGTCGATTTCTCGATAAAAACACCTGATGGCAATACCGAGAAATTGTCGCAGTTTGCTGCCGATGGCATAAACTACACGCTTGTGTATTTCTGGGCGAGTTGGTGCACCTCGTGCCAAAAGGAGATTTCAAGTCCATTGACATATCTTTATAATGAATATAATGATAATGGTTTGAAATTTTTAGGTGTGGCAGTGTGGGATGATCCTGCCGCCACTCAGAGATCCGTCAAGGAGCATGCAATTCCATGGCATGTAATGGTGGGAGACCGCAAACTCACTGAGCCTACCGATATCTATGGCATCTCAGGCATTCCTTATGCAATTCTTATCTCTCCCGATGGTACTATTGTCGCTCGTGGCATGAATGGCGATGCACTTATTGAACGGGTGGAAGCTTTTTTAGAGAGCAATTAATTGTTTAAAGACCAATAAATGGGGTTTTGTGACAAAAAATGTTGTTTTTTAGGCATTAACTATTGTCGTTTTTTGATTATTTGTATAATTTTGCACTCGTTTTGTAACGACACGACTATTTTTTAAATAAAACAAGTATTGAAATGAAAAAGTTTATTTATCTGTTAACGTTCTCGCTTGCGATCGTTAATGTTTCATGTGCGTCATTGTTCTCGGCGGCAAGTGGAGAGTGCAGCTGCACTTGCCCGGCTTGCCTTAATTGCGCGCACAAGCATCATGCTCTCACCGCTGAGCAATTGGCGAAACAGGATTCTATCAATGCCGCGAAATCATGGCGTGACGCCGAGCTTGACTCGCTGCTTAACATGGACTATACTATAGTTCATTATGACGTTTCAGGTCCCGAACCTTATAAATGGGATCCTAATGAGGTTATTTCCACCTCGCAAGAGACACTGATGCCACTGTTCAGAACAGGCAAGCCAACCACTGGTGGTGACACCGAGTACGTTCTTAAGGAAATCAACACCAGCCTTAAGGTTAATGATGTCTATTGCTACTTCAACACAAGGGACGGCGTGCCAGAGCCTATAAGATTTGTTGTGCATTTCTATGCCGACGACCCGGTAAACTTCTACAAGCTGCAATTCAATCTTGATGGCTTTAAATATGAATATGCGCCCACTGGAATCAAGCGCACCAACGAAGGCAAGTTCTATTACGAATATTTTGACAACGCCATGGATGAGCAGTCGCGAGACATAGTAGCAGGTTTGGCTCATTGCCAATATGCCAACATTCTTCTGGTTAGCGAGAAAGGCGTGAGTCACCGACTTTATCTCACCGAAACGCAACTCAAGCACTTCAAAGAAACCTACGAGCTTTATCGCAAGATGGGCGGCAAACTCTAAGATTCTCAAGTCCCCATTCTATTTTGAATGCTCTTAAAGTGCTACGCATCAGCTCCCCTTCATCTTTGGTGGGGAGCTTTTCGCTTTTTATTTTCGTCGAGCTTAAGGTTCTGCCCATAGGGCACTGAGTATGACAGCATGGCTTTTTATTTAAAACTCACATTAATTTGGTTTTTGCGACTGAACCATAAAAAGCCCATGCTCGAAATAACTTGAGCAAGCTCAGTTCTTTGCACGCTTAATTGCTTTTTTCCTTCGACATGCACTATTTTTTTGTAAATTAGGCTGCGTCGAGGCATAAAAAATGAAAAAACTTCGTTTTTTATTTTGTTCTGCCCTCAACTTGCACTAATTTTGCAATATTATAACCTTTTACTAACTAATTATGGCAAAGAAAGACCGTTTGAACTCCTATAAGATAGAACGTCGTGAGTTTCATGACAAGGTTATCAACTTCTTCAACGAGCAGGATGAGGCGGCGTTCAACTACAAGCAGGTGAGCGCTCAGGTGGGTGCGAAGTCGCCTAAGCAGCGCGCGTTGATTGTGGAAATTCTTGAGCAGTTGTCGATGGACGGCTTCCTCAACGAGGTGGCTTCCGGCAAGTTCAAGGCCGCTCAGCGTAACAATGTGGCGGCGGGCATCTTCATTCGTCGCAGCAACGGCAAGAACAGCGTTCAGCTCGAGGGCGACGACAGCACTCCCATCATGGTTGCCGAACGTAACTCGATGCACGCCCTCAACGGCGACAAGGTGATGGTTCACATCAGTGCCGCGCGTAGCGGCTTTGAGCCTGAGGCGGAGGTTATCAAGATTGTGGAGCGCAAAGAACAGGTGTTCATCGGCACTCTCAATATAAAGAAATATTTCGCTCACTTGGCTACCAACAGCAAGTTCCTAGCCACCGACATCTTTATACCCCTCGACAAGCTCGCCGGCGGCAAGACCGGCGACAAGGCTGTGGTGCGTATCATAGAGTGGCCCGACGGCAGCAACAGTCCCATTGGCGAGGTGGTTGACGTGCTTGGCAAGGCTGGCGAGAACAATGCCGAGATTCACGCGATTCTCGCTGAGTTTGGTCTGCCGTACCACTATCCCGAGAATGTGGAGCGTGTAGCCAATAAGCTAGAGCCAGGCATTACCGATGAGGAGGTGGCCCGCCGCCGCGACATGCGTGGAGTGGCCACTTTCACCATCGACCCCGCCGATGCCAAAGACTATGACGATGCCCTCTCGATTGAGAAACTGCCCAACGGCCGCTGGCAGATAGGTGTCCACATCGCTGATGTGACCCACTATGTGAAACCCGACACGGTAATCGACAAGGAGGCATACTCTCGCGCCACCTCGGTCTATCTCGTTGACCGCACGGTGCCTATGCTCCCCGAGCGGTTGTGCAACTACATCTGCTCGCTGCGCCCCCATGAGGACAAGCTCTGCCACTCGGTGGTGTTTGAGATGGACGACAACGCCAAGGTTCATAAGTACAAGATTTGCCACACGGTAATCAACAGCGACCGTCGATTCTGCTACGAGGAGGCGCAGGAAATAATCGAGACCGGCAAGGGCGACTTGGCAGAGGAAATCCTCACATTCCACCGCTTGGCGCAGATACTCCGCAAACAACGTTTTGAGGAAGGTGCTGTGGAGTTCGACCGTGAGGAGAAATATTTCGACATCGACGAGAAAGGCGTTCCCACCGCTGTGCATCTGCATGTGTCGAAAGAGGCTAACCAGCTAATCGAGGAGTTTATGCTGATTGCCAACCGCACGGTAGCTGCTCACATCGGCAAAGTGCCGCCAAGCAAGAAGGCCAAGGCGTTTGTCTATCGCATCCATGAGCAGCCCGATCAGGAGAAACTCAGCAACGTTGCCGACATCGCGGCGCACTTCGGCCACACCCTCAAGATTAGCGGAACTGCCAAGGAGGTGAACCGTTCCATCAACAAGCTGCTCAAGGATATCAAGGGCAAGCCCGAAGAGGATTTGCTTTCGTTGCTCGCCATCAAGTCGCAGGCGAAAGCGGTGTATTCCAGCGAGAACGTAGGGCATTATGGTCTGGCATTTGAGTATTACACTCACTTCACCTCGCCCATTCGTCGCTATCCCGACGTGATGGTACACCGACTGCTCGATAAGTATGCCGTGAAAGGGGCTAGAACAGTCAATCCCGAGAAACTTGAGGAAGACTGCAAGCACGTGAGCAGCCAGGAGCAGCTTGCAGCCAACGCCGAGCGCGCTTCGATAAAGTATAAAGAGGTGGAATTTATGGGTGCTAGGCTTGGAGAGGTCTATGAAGGCAAAATCTCGGGCGTGACAGAGTGGGGCGTGTATGTGGAGCTTGATGAGACTCATTGCGAGGGCATGATTGCCGTGCGCGACCTCGACGATGATTTCTATGAGTATGACGAGAAGAACTATATGATTCGTGGTCGCCGCCGTGGCAAGAAATATCAGCTCGGCGACACGGTGACGATTCAGGTGGCGCGAGCCGACTTGGTGAAGAAGCAGCTCGACTTTGTGCTAGTAGATAACGAGAACCCCGCCGGCAGCCACCGCATCGACAAGGCGCCTATCACCTACTCGTCGCAAATGTCGCGCGAGACTGCTACCGACCGACTGCGTGCCGAGTATGAAGGCGGCAGGGCATCGCGCCGTCAGAAACGTGATCGACGTGGCAACAGCACCCGTCGCGAGGTGACAAAAGGCAAAGCCGCCCGAGGCGGCAAGACCGGCAAACACGACCGCAACCCTCGCAAAGGCCGCCATTAATTAATGCACAATTCATAATGCACAATTGCTTTGGGCATTTACATGCTGTTAAAAAATGAGCAACAAAGGAAAATCCTCTGTTGCTCAATTTTTTAAAAATCGTTTTTAATCGTCTGATTATTTCAGCAGTGTTGCTGGGTCGAGGTGTGCGCTCTCGATGTCTTTGAAGTAGCGGTAGGTGCTCACTTTCAGCTCCATCGTTGCCTCGTCATCGCAGATGATGATTGCCTTGCGGTGCATCTGCAGGGCGCTGAGGGTACACATGTGCGACACGCCGCCTTCCACCGCCTGTTGCAGGGCGCGCGCCTTCTTGTAGCCATTTACTATAATCATCACGCTGCGGGCTGCCATCACGGTGCCAACACCCACGGTGAGAGCGGTCTTAGGCACTTTGTTCACGTCATCGTCGAAGAAGCGGCTGTTGGCGATGATGGTGTCTTGAGTGAGGGTCTTCATGCGTGTGAGCGAGGTCAACGACGACCCTGGCTCGTTGAAGGCGATGTGTCCGTCGGGACCCACGCCGCCCATGAAAAGGTCGATGCCGCCTGCCGCCTTGATGCGCTCCTCATATTCGGCGCACTCTTTCTCGAGATCCTCGGCATTGCCGTTGAGGATGTTCACGTTCTCCTTCTTGATGTCGATGTGCGAGAAGAAATTGTTCCACATGAAGCTGTGATAGCTCTCGGGATGTTCCTCGGGAAGGTTCACATACTCGTCCATGTTGAAGGTCACCACATTTTGGAACGACACCTTGCCGGCTTTGTTAAGCTCGATGAGTTTGCGGTACATGCCAAGTGGAGAGCTACCAGTGGGGCATCCTAATACAAAAGGTTTCTCGGGAGTGGGTTTTGCCTCGTTAATGCGCGAGGCGACATAATTGGCCGCCCAAGCCGATACCTGCTCATAGTCAGGTTCAATAATAAGTCTCATAACTTAATAGTTTATAGTTCTTAGTTTTTAGTTTTTTCTAGACCTTCTAGATTATCTAGATTTTCTAGACATTCTAGATACTCTAGATTGACTTACGGACAAGGCACGCCTTGTCCCTACTTAACACTTAACACTTATTACTTAACACTTATTACTTATCTTCTCCTTGCTGGTTTGTAGGGCTTGACTCGGTAGTCGCAATCTACCTTGCCTTTTACCATATTGTTGAGTTTGTTGCGAATCATCTGTTTGCGTATCGCCGAGATGTGGTCTGTGAAGACGTGTCCTTCTAGATGGTCATATTCGTGCTGTATGACGCGGGCGAGGAAGCCCTCGATGTCCTCGTCGTGCTCCTGCCAGTTCTCATCGAAGTAGTTGATGTGCAGCTTAGTGTGGCGCGTCACATTCTCATGGATGCCTGGCACACTTAGGCAACCTTCCTCGCGGCTCTCGGTGGGGCTGTCCTCGTCAATATCGATTTCGGGGTTGATAAGCACCAAACGCTTGTCCTTGAGTTCGGGAAACTTGTCGCTCAGCGCATCCACGTCAATGTAAATGACTCTTGCGCTCACGCCAACCTGAGGTGCCGCGATGCCAATGCCGTCGCTGTCGTACATGGTATCCTTCATGTTCTGGATAAGTTCGGCGAGGTTCGGGAAATCCTTGTCGATGGGCTCTGCCACTTGTCGTAGCACTGGTTGACCGTAAATATAAACAGGTAGTATCATAGTGTGTTGTTATATTGTTTGCTTTGCAGATAATCATTCAGGATAATGCTGGCTGCTATGGTATCGACGCGTGCCTTGTCGCGGCGGTCGCTCTTCTTCATGCCGCCGTCAATCATCGCCTGGTGGGCGAGGGTAGAGGTAAATCGCTCGTCAACCATCTCAATGGGCATATCGGGCATTTCCTTTTTCAAGCGGTTGACAAATGGCGTGATGTAACGCATACTCTCGCTGGGTTTACCATTGAGTTGAGTGGGTTGCCCAATCACAATCAGTTCCACATCCTCACGGCTCATGTATTCCTTTAGAAAGTCCATAAGCTTGTGAGTGGCAACGGTTTCAAGACCGTTGGCGATAATCTTGAGAGGGTCGGTGACAGCGATTCCGCACCGCTTGCGACCATAGTCTATAGCAAGTATTCGTCCCATAAAAACGTGCAAAGTTACTACTTTTAGTTCTAATAGATGAAATTTTCAGCAAAAATATCATATTATTTGTTGTCTTTTTACTATTTTTGCAAAATGAATATAATAACAAAAAATAAGAATATGAAACGGATATTACACTTTACAGGTCTTGTCTTGGCCTTGTTTATTTTGATAGCTCCTAGTGCCAATGCTAGAGTAGGAACGATCTACAATGGTTTTTTGAACTTTTGTGACGTGAACCGTGATGGCGCGGTGACAGCCACCGATGTCACCATCGTTTATAATTACCTGCTTGGCACTGAAGATGTGTCGGGCTATTATTGTGACGTGAATCTTGATGGCTCGGTGACCACAGCCGATGTCACCATGATTTATAATGTGCTACTCGACGGTGGCTTTTACCACTCCATTTTTGACGCTTTCAACTTGAGTGTCGCAGACTATATCAACCGTGGGTATTACAAGTTCACTTGGGATGATGTCACCACATTAGGTTATGAAGTGACCAATCCCGATTACATGCTGGTAATAAGCAGCGATGAGAATTTCTTTAATTGTGTTTGCCCCAATGTGGGTAACGTCACTTCGGTCACAGTCGGTTATGAGACTCTCTCGCAGTGGTTCAAGACCGAACTGGGCTGGACCTCGCCAAGCGATGTGCCTGCAACCATGAACCTGATAGCAAGGGTAGAGGCGAAGCTTGACAACGATAAAGATGTGGTTATCAGCAATGAGAAGCCGTTCCTCTTCTCTCCACAGCTCACATTTGACTCGTCTCAGCCCATTAAACTGTGGTGGCTCACCGGCAGCTTTATTGGTACTAATAATTGGGATAATACCGCCGACTGCTATATCAGTAATGGCATGGTACCTTTGTATCCCGTTCAGGGAGCGACCTACAACCAGAATGGCGAGGGACCGCTCGAATATTACGGCTATTTCCCTGCCGGCGGCGAGTTCAAGCTGATTGAGACCCCGGGTAGTTGGGAGAAAGTGATAGGTGGCGGCAATGAGAATGGCGGTCAAGTGTATTCGGGCAACACCTCAAGCGTTCCTGAAAACATTGTTATCAACCAAGGCGGTTATTATAAGATAGACCTCAATACAGTCGATAAGACTATGACAATGACACGCCTTAGCGACAGCCAAACATCCTATAGCACGATTACTATTCCAGGTTATTATAATGATTGGGATGTGGCCGGCAATGCCATGACAGCGCTTAACTCGAGTAATAACCACGACTGGTTAACCTTCCTGACTCTTGACAATGATTCGGAACTGAAGTTTGCACCGGGCAGCTGGGACTATGATTGGGGCACCAACCAATTCCCATACGGCAAGGGATATCAAGGCGGCTACAATATTCCCGCAAAGCAAGGCGGTTATTTTGTTTATTTCAACGACCTTTCGGGAGACTATATGTTCCTTAATGACGATGGATTGCCTGGAAGTAATTATCTTAAGATCACAAAATATGATTTTGGCGATTTTATTGATCTCACATGGGACTATGCCAGTGGCACCACTATAAAGTTGTGCGACATCTCCACCGATCTTGAGGGACCATATCAGTTACATTTCGGCAGTAAGTCAATCACAATTGACCAAGACGGCAAGGTTGACCTTAACGAACTGAAAGAAGCGGTGTTCTCGACCTATGACCGTCCTCGCACTGGAGGTTGTGTACTCTATTGCTGGGTTGAAGCACAATCGGGTCCACAAACCGTGAAGTCGAACACAATCTCTGTTCCAGTGCAGATTGAGAATTATTCGATTGTTATTGACGGTAGTGGCACGACAATAGAAATGATTTCTTCAAGCTTAAACACATTCAAAGCCATTATTCCTGCCAGCACCTATGGCAACATTCGTTTCAGGATAGCACCCGAGTCGTCTAGTGCCGATATCGACATGATTTCTCCTTTTGGAGACGGTGACGTTACGGCTTCCAATGGCTCTATTGGCTTTGGTATGCAGAGCTATTTCATGATTCCCTACAATGCAACCTATAGAGAATATGAGGTGGAAATTGACTTGGGCTATAAGACCTATTACATTGATGGTCATAGCACAACATCAATGCTTTGGCAGGCTGGAGTCGCCAACAACTGGGGAAATCCTGCTTCCGGTTTGTCGATGAACTATGATGGCACCTATACTGGTTATATGTTCCTGAACGGTGATTTCAAGTTCAAGGAAAATGAAGATGGCTGGGACGGAAAAAATTGGGGGTCTGAAACCTATCAGAGTAGTTATATGAGTGGAACTCTCGTGGAAAGTGGGTATAACCTATATGCTCCACAGGGGTTCTATAAGGTTGACGTAAATCTGAACGACCTTTACTATAATCTCACCTCTATCTCGAGCGTGAGCATCATTGGAGAGGCCGTGCCCACAGGCACACAGTGGGCTACCGATGTGGACTTGACCTACAATCAAGACACTGGAGCTTGGGAAACTTATATGGTGCTTAATAAAGGCGATTTCAAGTTCCGCGCAAATCATGACTGGACCCTCAATTGGGGCGGTACATTTGATAACCTTGAGATGAGTGGAGATAACTTGAACGTGGCGCAGCCGGGTGCATATAAAGTGCAAGTGTTCCTTACCTACGACGGCAACAGCCACGCAGTATTGACAAGGCAATAGCGTGTTTAAGTTATAAGTGTTAAGTGTAAAGTGTTAAGTAGGGACAAGGCGTGCCTTGTCCGTTAAGTGATAAGTGGCAAGAGTTAAGTGATAAATACTATTGAGCGTCAGCTCAACTACTTAACACTTATAACTTAACACTTACTACTTAATCTTTGGGTTTACCACTCTCTCACCAATGAATTTTGCGAGTTCTTTGCGGGTTTGGTAGAGGTTTTGGAGTTGTGTCATCAAGTTGTGAGCCTCTTCGCCTTGGGCATATTTGAGTTGCTCTTTAGTGACGAGGATTTCGTAGTTGAGGATGGAGTTCTTGAGGTTGTTGATAGACTCGGAGATGATGGTGATGAGACGGCTCTCTATGGAGTGCTCAATGTTTTCCATTGAGTAGATTTTACTTAGCTGATGCTTGTCGCTCACGAGCGAGAGAGCCGTGGCGCGCACGTCGTCGTCGAAGTGCGAGCACAGCTTTTTCTCCAGATAGTTTTTGCGGAAATCACTTATTTTGGCATCCAATTCATTGGTGATGCCCTTTAGAATCTCCGTCTCTTTCTTGTCGATAGCGGCAACGTTCATGCCGGTAGTGTCGATTGCGCTCAGTGCCTTTTTATACTGCGCCTCGGCGATAGAGCGATGCTGGCTCTCAAACGTTGACAGAGCTTGATAAAAATCGCCTACATATTGCATACCCGCATCAAAAGTCTTCTTAAAAGCATTGATGGAGAAGTCTATATTGTCGATGGCAAATTCGCTGCTGATGTACTCAATTACTGTGGTGGGCTGTGGGTTCCCCTCTGGGTCGAGGGTGTCGCACAGGTAGCACATTCCATATTTCACCACGTTGCGCATCATGTCTTGCTCGGCGAGGTAAAGCACGCCCTCTTTGTTGGTTTGCTTCGCAACGTAGCGTGACGTGTCATCAGTTGTTGCTAGTGGAGAGTTGAGAGGTGAGAGTTGAGAGGTCTCCTTTCCCATCTCCCCTCTGTACTCTGTACCCTGTACTCTGTACCCTGTACTCTGTACTCTGTACCCTGTCCCGTCTTCAAAGTCGATGGTGGCTGGCGGTGCGTCAATCACCGGCGGCTCGGTGTCGATGGCGGCAACCTCCTCGCCAATGGGTGGAGCAATGTATGGTGGTGCCGTGTCGGGTACCACATCTTGACTAGGAAAGTTCTCAACGGCGGACTGTTGTCGGTCCTGACGGCGCTCGTCACGGTTTTTCTCGCGCTCACGGCGCTTGCGGGCTTCGTCCTTGAGCCGTAAGATATTCTTTTTAATGTCTTGTAGCAACACGTCCTCGCCAATGCCAAGCTGGATGCTGCACTCCTTGGCGTACACCGAGCGCGTGATGGCGTCGGGGATTACCGAGATAGATTTCACTACATCGCCAATCACTGCGGCGCGCTTGATGGGGTCGCGCTCGGTGCCTTCAAGCAGGATTTTCACCTTGAAGCTGATGAAATCGGTCTCGTTGTCGGCGATATATTGTTTCAGTTCGCTGGCGCTGTGGGTGCGCGCGAAGCTGTCGGGGTCTTCGCCTTCTGGCAGGAGCAGCACTTTGATGTTAAGTCCTTCGGCAAGCAGCATATCGATGCCTCGCAGCGAGGCTTTGATGCCCGCCGAGTCGCCGTCGTAGAGCACTGTCACGTTGGTGGTGAAGCGGTGGATGGCTCTAATCTGCCCTTCGGTCAATGATGTTCCGCTCGATGCCACCACGTTCTCGATTCCCGCCTGGTGCATCGAGATTACGTCGGTGTAACCCTCCACGAGGAAGCACTTGTCTTCTTTGACGATGGCGCGCTTCGACTGGAAGAGTCCGTAAAGTTCGCGCTTCTTGACATAGACTGTCGATTCGGGCGAGTTGAAGTATTTGGCTATGTCTTTGCTCTTCTTTAGAGTGCGTCCACCGAAGGCGATAATCTTGCCGGCGATGTTCATCACGGGGAACATCACGCGGCCGTGGAAGCGGTCATAACCTCCGCCGCGGCGGTCGTCGATGCACAGCCCCACATTGAAAAGGATTTGCTTGTTATAGCCCTGCCCTGTAGCAGCGGTGTAGAATGCCTTGCTGTTCTCGGGAGAGTAACCAAGATGGAATTTTTTTATTGTGGCATCGTTGAAACCGCGCTCATAGAAGTAGCTAAGACCAATGTCTTTGCCATCTTTGGTGTTGAAGAGTTGCTCCTCGAACCACTGCGAGGCAAACTCGTTGACCACAAGCATACTCTCGCGCTCGGTCTGTGCGGCTTTCTCCTCGTCGGTAAGCTCTTTCTCGTGAATCTCGATGTGGTATTTCTTGGCAAGGTAGCGCAGCGCCTCGACGTAGGACATCTGCTCGTGCTCCATGATGAAGTTCACGGGGCTGCCGCCCTTGCCGCACCCAAAGCAGTGGCAAATCTGCTTGGCGGGCGACACCATGAACGACGGTGTCTTCTCGTCATGGAACGGGCACAGACCTTTGAAGTTCGCGCCACTGCGGCGCAAACTCACGAAATCTCCCACCACATCAACAATATCGGCGGTGTCGAGAATCCTATCTACCGTCTCCCTGTCAATCATGAGTACAAAGGTACTCTAAATTCTACAAACAAGCACAAAATTTAACCACTAATTTACACTAATTATCACTAATCTCGCACTCCTCGTTTTTGTGCACACTAATTAAACGAATTAAAACTAATTATTTACTCTGGCAAGACTAGTGCATAGTCAAACGACTAGAAACGACCAGAAACTACTTTTGCCTTGTTTGCTTGTCCCTCGTCAGCTTGTTAGCTAAATGATAATAAACCACTAATTTACACTAATTATCACTAAGCTCGCACTCGTCGTTTTTGTACACACTAATTAAACGAATTAAAACTAATCTCGCATTCGTCGTTTTTGTACACACTAATTAAACGAATTAAAACTAATTATTTAACTTGGCTATGTTTTTCTTGATTTATTTTGGTGGTGTTGAGTTTTATTTTTAATTTTGCAACGGCAAGCAGAGGCTTGTGACACATTGAGGATTTTTTTAGAAGCGTTATGCTCATCAGTTAACAGAAAACCTAGGAAATTTTCTAAAAGAGCTTTTGATGACATAGTGCCTCTGCGTGTATAGCGTGGAGTGCTATAACCATTCAGTTTTTAGGGTTTTCTCAGGACCTTCTGTTAAGGGTGGCGTAGCAGTTCCACGTTTCTTTTTTATTGATAACGGCTTTTGGGGACTGGGAGCCAAACAAATACTTTTTAAACTATGAAGAAAATTTTATTACTCTTTGCAGCCATGCTTGTGGCAATGGCAGCAACAGCTCAAACCCCAACCGCCACACTCTTGCACGATGGCGACGTGAAATGCTTCTATGGCAAAGAAGCCCTGGTAAATGCAGTGGCAGAAGCCGAAAATGGTGACAACATCACCCTCTCAAGCGGTCTATTCTCAGGAACGACAATCGATAAAGCTATTACCGTGAAAGGTGCAGGCATGAATCCTGATACTATCAACGGAATCATCCCCACTACAATTAATTCCGATATGACTATTAATACTTCTGATGTGACTGTTGAGGGAATATATATCACGGCAAGATTAACACTGAATCATTTTAACAATATTAAGATTATAAAATCAACAATCACAGGTTGGTTTATATGTTCAGCTGGAGAAGAACATATTAGTCAGTATTTATTGAATTGTAAAAGTTCTGGTGAAACATATATAGATGGTGGCTCTTATATGGATTTATTTATAGAGAATAGCTATATTAGATTACTTCGTAATACTTTTTATGATGGTACTGCAAGTCATATCGAAGCAAGTAATTCAGTAATAGGTCTTGCGCTAAAAAATTATGGACAAAATCCAAGTAATGTTTATAGCAATACTTACATAAGAAATTCCTCATTCACTAATTGTTTCTTGTTCCCAGCAAGTGGTAGTGTGTGGGATTATATTGAGCCAAGCAATTCTGTGTTCTACTGTGTAGGTTTAGGAAACAATATTTTCAGTCAAGCAATTGGAGGCTCTGTAGAAAACACCAATGCCACTGTTGAGAACTTCAGTGATGTATTCAAGACTTTTGATGGAAACTTTAATGATAACGAGACCTTTGAGTTGACTTCAGCTGCTCAAACCGCTTATCTTGGTGATGATGGCACTCAAGTGGGTATCTATGGTGGCTCGATGCCGTTTGACCCCAAGCCCAATAATCCCTATATCACCAAGCTAAATGTTGCCGAGAAGAGCACTCCTCAAGGCACTCTGAGTGTTGACATTCAAGTTCAACCAGCTCAATAAAAAAAACTTGAGTATGAAAACAAAACGTTTAACTTTAATGCTTGTGTTGCTGGCGATATGTCTCGGGGCGAGTGCCGTGAGCTATAGATACCGCTACTGGTTCGACCGTGACGAGGGCAATGCCATCACCGGCACCATGTTCAGCAACAATCTGCACCTCAACGTTAACGTGAGTGCCCTTGAGAGCACTGTCCACACGTTCAACATCCAGGTGCGCGATGCCAACGGCAACTGGACGTCGCCCCGCATCGCCTATTTTGCAAAGCTTTCACCCTCCACGCTGCGAGGGTTCTACTGGTTTGACAACGACAGCACGCTCGCCA
>CALDIG010000170.1 GCA_937904375.1 uncultured Prevotellaceae bacterium | reverse complement strand
CGGGCGTTGACCTCTCCGGTGGCAGCAACCAATATGAAGGCACTCAAAAAGGCAGCCGCATAGAAACCAGCTATAGTTACAGGTTGTCGAAGTCACTCTTTGGCGAACGCTTCAAGATTGCCGTTGGAGGTGAATACTCCACCGAAGCAACGAGCGAGCAGAATTTCTCGCAGAACCTTATTAGCGACATTTCATTTGAGTACTTGCTTAACCCGAGCGGCACAAGATACATTAGACTCTTCAGACACAAAGGCCTGGAAAGCGTGCTTGAGGGCGAAGTGACTGTCACAGGAATCAGTTTCGTGATGAAACACAAGATTTCTTCATTAAGAGAACTGTTCAGATGGAAGAAAAAGTCAAAAAAGGAGGAGCCGAAACAAGATATCGACAGCCAAGCCGACGATGACAGCTCACAGGCTTCTGAAACCCAAAATTCTAAACAGTAATTTCCAGAAATGATGATAAATCACACGGCTAAAATATTGACTTTTCTCGCACTATTGGCAATCTTCGCAGCTTGCTCCACCACTAGCAGGCTCAAAGATGGAGAAGTGCTATATACCGGGGTTAAGACAATTCAATATAACCAGCTCGACAGCGTCAACATTGACCCCAACGTGAAAGACCTTATCTTCTCAGCGGTAAATGTGAAACCCAACAACCCGCTTTATTCGCCTTACATCCGCTCGCCGTTCCCCATAGGACTCTGGGTTTATAACCATTGGGACGAGAACTCCAGAGGCCTCAAGGGATGGCTTTATAAAAAACTGGCGGCAAAGCCAGTGCTCATAAGTCGTGTGAGACCTGAGACACGCGTGAACATGATTAACGAACTGCTCAAAGATAACGGATACTTCGGCTCACAATCGTCTTACACTCTTAACTACAGCGACAAGAATCAAAAAAAAGCGAAAATCACCTACGAAGTTGACGTGAAAGCCCCCTATACACTGGGCGACATCACATATCTCAACGAAGAGACCGCTCTCACCAACCTCATCGACTCCGTTGCACGCAACAACAATTATTTCAAAACCGGCAGCAGATATTGCCTCGACTCTCTCAACAGCGTGAGAATCGACATCGCCAATCAACTACGAAACAGGGGATATTATTTCTTCAGGCCTGAATACATTGAGTATCTTGCCGATAGCGTCACGCAAAAAGGCATCATCAATATGCAGATGGTAAAATCGGCAAACATCCCCAATCAAGCCTACACCAAGTATCTCGCCAATGATATTACCGTGAGGGTTGATGATGAGATGATAGGGGGGGTACCCGACACCGTAGTCGCTAAATATTGCACTATCATCAAGATGCAACCAGTACACGTAAACGACAACCTAATCAACTCCTGCATCAGAGGACGTAAAGGCAGGCCATTCCGCGTGGGAAATATGGACTTGATACAGATGTACCTTGCCCGTACAGGAATTTTCAGCAACATCAACATAGAGGCGATACCTCTCGACACGCTGCTCGATAACGGTTATGGCCTCATTGACCTAGACATCACATGCACGCTCGACAAGCCCATAGAGGTGAAAGTGGAGGCTCAAGCTACCACTAAAAGCACCAGCTTTATTGGACCTGGACTCGGTGTGGGTATCAAGCACAAAAACATCTTTGGAGGTGCCGAGCAACTTAGTGCCGACCTAACAGCATCCTACGAATGGCAAACCGGCAAGGGCAACGCCTATAAAAGCTCCGACTTCAACAGCTACGAGCTGGGGCTGGAAGTGGGTCTCTCTATTCCCCGGCTCATAGCACCCAGATTTATCGACAGGGCAAGACGTTACACCAACTGGACAAAATTCTCCATTGGAGGAGATTTCATGAATCGTCCCAACTACTTCAAGATGGCGCGCGTGAGTGCCGAAATGACGTGGGAATGGCATTCCAGAAGATACTCCCAGCACAAACTGACACCATTTAAGCTGACCTATTCCAACTTGCTGAGCACGACCGAAGCTTTTGACTCGGCTTATTTTTCCAACATCGCCATAGCACAGAGCTTCCAAGATGTATTCATTCCTCAAATGAGCTACACCTATACCCTCGACAGAACGTTTGGCAAGAATAATTTTGTATGGTCAACCACAGTGACCGAAGCCGGGAACCTCTGCTACCTGATTTGGAGGGCATGCGGTGTGGAAAAAGGTGATATGCACATTCTATACACCTATTTCTCACAATTTATTAAAGCACACACACAGTTTGTGTGGACACGCTCGCTCTTTGACGACCACAAGTTGGTGGGAAGGATTTTTGTTGGAGCCGCTCATGCCTATGGTAACTCACAAGAAGTGCCATACATGGAGCAGTTCTATATAGGCGGCTCCAACTCGTTAAGAGGATTTGCTGTGAGAACAGTAGGCCCAGGAAGCTATCGACCAGATTACATTGACCGAAACTCATATTATGACCAAACGGGAACTTTCAAGTTTGAGACAAACTTAGAATACCGCTTCCCTCTATTTGGTTATCTGAAAGGCGCATTATTTGTAGATGCCGGAAACGTGTGGCTGCTGAAGGACGACAAGTTCCGTCCTGGCGGCAAACTCGAAGGTAAGAATTTCTTCAAGGAACTGGCACTCAACACTGGCATTGGATTGAGATTTGACATGGAGATGATAGTGCTCCGTGCCGACCTAGGCATTGCTCTGCATGCCCCTTACGACACCGGAGAGAAAGGCTATTTCAACATTCCTAAATTCAGCGACGGACTCGCCTTCCACATAGCTATAGGCTACCCCTTTTAAGACGCCCCAGCACTTTTTCCACGAGAGTGACGGTGACGATTACGGTGGCGTGACCTGCGCTTAAACACATACTTGCGCAGCACATGACCTCCAAACCAACGCATCATTCCAAACGCGATAAATGCCCCTAACACATCGGCAACGATATCTAAGTGGTCGAAACTACGACCTATCCCCATAGCCAGCTGACACGACTCAGTGAGCAAACCAATCATCGAGGCAAACACCGTGAGTGCCAACTCGCCATTTAGACGTGTGTGATGTGGATTACAGTATTTTGTATAATCATAAAGATAAGCTAAATTCAGGAACATAAACATCAAGAAATGCACCAGCTTATCGGAATGCTTGAAATTAAACCATGACAGCCACGAACTTTCCACTTCGCTCGGAGGCGAAAGAAGCAAATAGGCAACAATCGCTGTCGCTATCACCGATAACACTCCTATAGGGATAAAATTTATAATCTTTTTCATTTAGCTGTGTATGATAAGGCTTATTAATAATTATAAGGACTTTTGCTTGCAAAATTAAGCAATTTTCTAATTATAGCAGGCATTCTTGTCCATTTTTTTCATAATTAAGAGAAAAAAAGGACATTTCTACCCTTTTCTTCTTTTATGTTTTACTTTTTATTGATATTTTTGCATCATCAATAATCACAGATTTTCAATATGGGCAAACTCTCAGATTTTTTCACGATGTCGAAACAAGAACGCATGGGCGCTTGGATGATTGCATTACTTATTGTGGTGCTGCTCATGGTTGTTTTTATTGAGAGGGAATGCACCCACGATGACGATGGTGCGCTCGATGCTAAAAGCGTCAACGAATATGTTGAGATAGCCGAGAAAAGCAAGCCCAAAGAGAAGAAAAAAGAGCCTAAAAAGGACAAGAAAAAAGACTCCAAGCAAGAGAAGAAAACCGAAAAAAGCAATAACAAAGAGAAGGACAAGAAATCATCATCAAAATCCAGAAAGAAAAAGGGGAAAAGCTCTTCGAAGTCGAAAAACGAAAAAAAAAGTGCCGACAGCAATAAACAAAGAGAATTGCAGCCTGTACCGCAATTCTGATCTCAACAGAAAGATATCGAGCTATCTTTTCTTGGGTGGGTTAGGAACATCACGATGATTATTCATATTGGTCTTGGGACGACGGACATTAGGAACTTCCTTCTGCTTTTTCTTCTTGGCGGCAAACGTCTTCATCATTTCAAACCCCTTCTCATACAGCATTATCGACTCATCGGTGCGCTGGCGTGCCGGCGTGCACTTGAGCAAAACCAGATAGATTCTCACTCCGTCGCGCTCCACTGCCGACGCCAAGCATCCACCAGCTGCTCTAGTAGTGCCAGTCTTGACGCCAATGCAGCCGTCATAGCGACCAAAGAGGCGGTTAGTGCTCTTGAGGTGAATCACTTTGCCTGTAGTAGTTGTTATGTCACGAGACGAGTTTGAGACAATCTCGGCAAAATCCTTGTTGTTCATGCAATACTGCTGCAACGTCATCATGTCGCTAGCGGTAGTGTAATGATTGTCGTTGGGTAAGCCATGAGCGTTCACAAAATGAGTGTTCTTCATTCCAAGCTCCTTTGCCTTCTGGTTCATAAGGTCGGCAAAGGGTACTGAATCGGGAGCCGCAAGGAACTCTCCTATCGCCTGGGCGGCACCATTGTCACTGGGAAGCATGGCACGATACAGAAGGTCGCGAAGAACATACTTCTCGCCTTTCCTGACATTACCATACTCGGTAGCTGCTGCTGTGGCACTGATGGTGACAATCTCCGAGAGACGACCACTCTCGCAGGCAAGGATGCAGGTCATCATCTTTGTAAGGCTTGCAGGATACATACGCTTGTCGGGGTTTTTACTGCTGAGCAGCGTTCCTGTCTCGGCGTCAATCATTATCCACGCTTCGGCACTCAAGGCGCTGAGCTGAGCGTCAACGGTGTCACTAGGAAACGAAGGGTCATCAAGGGCGGCGCTATAGATGGTGGGATGCTCTGGAGCTGTGATAGCCCATGAAGTTGTGCTTATACACACCATCATCAGGCACATCACCAGTACCCAATTAAGCTTAATTGATTGTATTTTACTCTTTAAAATCATTACTCGTTTTAAGTCCTTCTTTTTCAGCAGGACTGCAAAGTTATATATAACAACGTAATAAACAATCAAAAATTACATTTTTTTAGGTTTTTTTAAGGAAAGACTATCAAACAAAATTAAGAGCATTTTATCCAATTTATTTGTTGTTTTTGTCAGGTCTTGTTGTAATTGTTTGATTTTTGACTCTAGTTGTTTCTAATCGTCTGATTTTTGTTTTAAATTGTTTGCAATTGTTTGACAAAAATAAACACATCTTTGTTTGCAATTGTTTGACAAAAAAACACTAATTTTGGATAAATTAGGCTGCGCCTCAGAAAAATCCAAATAAATTTGGTTCTTCATTCGGCTTGCACTAATTTTGTAACATAAATCAAGACTAACAATGGACATTCTACGCATATCAAGCACACAGAACCCGCGCGTCAAGCACCTGATGGCGTTGCAGCAAAAGGCGCAGCTGCGGCGCAGTGAGCAACGCATAGTGGTCGAGGGAGCAAGAGAGCTGCGCCACTGCATCAACGCGGGTTATACAGTAGAAACGGTAATCTACTGCCCCGACATCTTCGACATATCCTCTTTGCCCACCTCTAGATGTGAGCTGATGGAGGTCTCCCCACAAGTCTATGAAAAGATCGCCTATCGCGGCTCCACCGAAGGGGTGATGGCTATAGTCAAGGCACTTAGCGACATCGACTTGGCCGACAACCCGCTCATCGTAGTGCTTGAAGGGGTGGAAAAGCCTGGCAACATTGGGGCGGTGCTACGCAGTGCCGATGCAGCTCACGCCACTGCCGTTATCGTGTGCGACCCGTTGACCGACCTCTACAACCCCAACCTCATCCGCAGTTCCATAGGTGCCATCTTCACCGTGCCATGCGTGGCTTGCAGCAGCGATGAATGTATCAAGTTCCTTATAGAGAATAATATCAGCATCCTCACCGCGCAGCTTCAAGACAGCGAACCCTACTACACCACCACCATGAGCGGAGCCACAGCCATTGTCATGGGCACCGAGGCAACAGGGCTTACCGATGTTTGGCGACGAGCAGCTACAGCTCACATACGCATACCCATGCAAGGCGCGCTCGACTCACTAAACGTCTCGGTATCTACCGCCATCCTCCTTTTCGAAGCAGTGCGACAGAGGCAATCCTAAATTGAGCTAAATAACAAAGCAGACCTTATCCCTACAAACTGCTTGTCAACTCATTAACTAATTATTTAAAACTATGAGCGCAATTCTCCATTACATTTCGGGACCCGCACTTGGCGCGGTAATTGGCTATATCACTAACGATATTGCTATCAGAATGCTCTTTCGTCCCCACACGGCGAAGTATATCTGTGGCGTGCATGTGCCGTTCACTCCTGGCATTATCCCCAAGGAGAAGAGGCGCATCGCCAGTGCCATTGGCGGTGCCATAAGCGAGAATCTCATGAATAAGGAGGTTCTGGAGAAGACCCTGCTCAGTGACGAGATGCTCGACAAGATTAGAGGCGCCATCGATGAGTTCTTCTACACCCAACTCAATAATAACGATAGTGTTGAGCAGTTTGCGGCTCATTATCTCACTATCGAGGAAATCAACGCCATGCGCGAGAATACCTGTGATGAGATTGCCAAGCTCATCACCGTTAAGCTGCGCGACCGCACTATCGGGGAAAGGATCGCCCATGCCGCAACACAGCACGTCATCGACAAGACGCGCAACAGCATGGCTGGCAAAATCAAGGCCGAGAAGCTAATCGAAGCCATAGCCTCGCCCATAGAGAGCAAACTCGCTTCACACATCAACGAAGTGCTGCACGACCAAGCTCCGAGCATGGCAACAAGAATCGTTTATACCGAGGCCGACAAACTCTTGGCAATGCCCATGCGGCAGCTATTTGAGGGACACGAGCAGCAACTTGAGCAGGCCAAGAGCAGCATAGTGAGCGTCTATCGCACCATCATCAGCGACCACCTGCCACGCATTCTTGAAAGCATCAACATCAGCCGCATCGTCGAGAACCGCATCAACGAGATGGACATGGACGAAGCTGAGCAAATCATCCTCACCGTAATGAAAAAAGAGCTACGCGCCATCGTATGGCTAGGCGCCCTCCTCGGCTCAATCATGGGAACGATAATGATGTTTATAAATTGAGAGGACAAGAGGACAAGAGGAGAAGTAAACAAGTTAACGAGTAAACAAGCAGAATGTTATATCTAACTGCTCGTCAATTTGTCAACTAAAAACGAGACAAGAATACAAGGCAATGCGCTTTGCGAAGTTTAGAGGTTAGAGGGGAGAGGTTAGAATGAAGACACGATAAACGATAAACTATAAACTGTAAACTGTGTACTCTGAACTATGAACTATGAACTATAAACTCTGAACTCTGAACTGTAAACTATCCCTCATTATGCCTCACTCGCAATGCCGACACACCATCCTCTCGACCGGCAACATACATTCTCTCGTGACGGTCGCCACGCATTATGTCGGTAGCCACAAAAGGCTGCCCTCTACACACGACCTTGCAGCACAAAGTATCACCCTCGGCGAGTTTGGAATTAATGCTTAGCACCACTTCGAAGCGGCCATAGCCTAAACTCTTGAGACGGCACCTGCGTGCGGGGGCCCATTCCAGTTCCACCTCAGCCCCAGCCTCAAGTTGGTCGCAGCGGAGCACCTCCTCATTCAGGAACTGCGACTCACTGTCGCCGTCACGCTCCATAAAGTGGTGCCAACTGCGATACCCCACAAAGCGGCTCAGAATGTCTAAAGTGCTGATTGATGGCTCATGGGCACTCTCCACCATGCCAAACAAGCGTCGCAATGTAGACACACTGAGACTCTCGCCAGTGCTATTTTTAATCTCTGCCACAAGGTGGTTTAGATTGGCTATCGTAGATAATGGACGCTCCGACTTTTGCGCAACCAGAGTTAACAGGCACTCTATATACCGTTTTTCGTCTGTCATAATGAAAATCTTTCTGCAAATATAATTACAATCACAATTTTTCAGGCACATAATCACAAACTTTAACCATCGTGAACACGAATGAACATTTGGCATTCTCAACAATTATGCTTAGCTTTGCAGCCATGAAAAAGAGATTTTGCTTCACACTTATACTTCTTCTTTGCTTAGCATTGGCAATGAGTGCAAAAAAAGATAGGCCAACAGGTCTTAAGAACGTTGTGTTACGAGACGGTGACATGGAATACTATATGCAGGGAATTGAAATTGACGTTCCTGTACCCAAAAACCATAATAACGATTACCTGTCGATAGCTATTGACAACGATTATTATGACGAAATCAACAAAATGAATATTCCACAGACAGAGTCAAGAATCATTTACTACCCCACTATTTATGTCCGCAACAAGTTGCTAAATGACGAAACACCGATCGACTTGGATGAAATAATTTATAATGGCAAACACCTTAAAGTCAACCGACCAGTTTTTGATGACTGCTACATCTGGGATGTCGCAATCTATGAAGAATTCATCTTCTTTATTGCCAAAACATGCGAACAATGGTTCACACTGTTTTTTGACACTAAAACCTATAATACCGACTGCATTTCTCAATCATTGATGAGAAAAGGGCTTTCAAGCGACAATATGTGGATTATCACATATAACAGCGAGGATATGAGTAATACAGATGAGTTTTCTAGAGAATCGGTGGGCGAGCTATATGATCTAATTAAAAATGCGAGAGAAAGAGAAAATGTCAATTATCAACCTCAATAGCCTTCTTTATTACTGAACGAGCGGCAGCTAGAGCCTTTGCCTCAAGTTGTTTACTTTCTTCAGAACCTTCAATATGGGCATCTTCAATTATTTTGTGTACCATCACTTCTAGTTCTAAACTAAACTGTCGGCTTGCTTTTGCTTTCTCTATATCACTCAGGTTTTTGTCTTCAATCGTGTTTTTGTATTCGGCAAACAGCTTTAATGCCATCGACTTTGCGCGGTCTATCAGTTCTAGCTCATTAACATTATTTTGATTGACAACATTTGTTGTTTGCTTATTAGGCAATTCATTGGCACTGAGGGTCTTTTCATTTGTTGGGGTGTGGACAGGTGTCTCTAATGTATTTTGTATCAATTCCTTGTTTGTTTCAAAGGTGTCTTTATCAATTTTCTCATTCACACTAACAGAGTCAGCTGGAAATAACACCCTATTCTTCTTGCTTTCACTGTTTCTTGGAAGCAGCAACAACACTATCGCAATAACGGCAAGCAATAACGCCACACCCCACCACCACTTGCCTTTTCGGTCAGTCAACGCCTTGCGCACCTGTGACACACTCTGGTAGCGGTCATCAGGATTCTCGGTCGTGCACCGTCTTGCGACCTTAGCAAGCGACGGATGCAACTTTTTCAACATCACTCCAAGCGAATAGATATCGCTTCGCACGTCGCCATTGCTCTCGCCCGTAAGTAACTCTGGAGCGACATAGCCAAGTGTACCGGCTGGCTGTTTGAAGGATGTGAAACGCGAAGCGTCACTCAGCCCAAAGTCAAGTAGCTTAACCTGCTCCCCTACCGCACTAATCATCACATTCAACGGTTTCAGGTCACGATGTATCACCTGATGACTGTGAAGAAACTCAACAGCGTCACACAGCTGAAGAGCAATACTTTTCGCTTGGTTTTTGCTCGGTTCGTGATTTCGCACATAATCTTCAAGCGTGTCACCGTCAACCCACTCCATCACGACACATTTGCCGAGTGTCGCGACATGGGTGAAGTCGAGCGTCGAGGCAATATTCTTGTGGCGAAGATTGAAACCTATGTCAAACTCCTTTTCAAGCAATGCAATGGCATTGACATCATCTTGATACTCTGGTTTTAGACATTTCAATGCAAAGAGCTTTCCATAATGTTGAGCCTTATACACAAGAGTCATGCCATGATTTGAGCAGTGTACCTCCTCAATGTGACTCCACTCGCCATCGCCAAATCCACTCTCGTCAAGACTCGCAAAGAACCCTGACTCACCATTCTCATCATATTGTTTATTTCCACTCATTGCAACCGCAAAAGTAACATTTTTCTTCAAAACTCACAAATTCAACTCTTTTTAACCATCGTGAACACACTTGAACACGCTATTACATTGCACATTCTGCCATGCCAAACTAATTTTGCTCTCAAAAACAAGTGGGGAATAAACTAACAAGCAAACGAGGAACAATCTGACAAGGCAATGGCAGTGAAACTAACTAACAGCTTATCCACTTGTCTAGTCAGCTTGTCCGCTCGTCTGCTTCAAAAAACAGCTCACAGATGTTGCATATTTAAACTATTGTGCTTAAATTTGCACCGCATCATGGAAGGCAAAAGCGCCAGTATGCCATTGATGCTACATTTTGCGGAAGCGTAATGCGGCCAGTACCTGTGAATCTGGACAATTCACCTAATCGTAACAGAGGTCAGCAGCAACGCAACCACTTCATGCTATCGTCAGGAGAAGCACATCACGTGCCTCTACCCTATCGATACATCAAGAGGTGTGAGCTGTTTTCTTTCTGTTACTAGGCAAGTCCAGAGCCCAACAGGTACAAAAGAAAAACAAGCACGCACCTTTTTGCATAAAACGGCTCATCAATAAATAAACACAAATAATCAAATTTATATAACATATACTAATAGTCATTAAAACAATTACTTATGAACAACGACGATTTTATCAACAGCGAAAATGTTGGAACCGATTTTGCATCCAACAAAATAGACGAGGACCTGCATAACAGCGATACTAATTCCCTAAAAACCGATGAGGAGGAAGAAGAATCTACAGGTTGTTTTTTTATTAAAGCGATTTTAGTGATATTGGCAATTATTGTTTTAGTGTGTTTCAACCCAAGCAAGAAAGATCACAGAGTCGAGATCCAAAAAACAATGGAAGAGGTAATTCAATCTCGAACACGTAATGGTCATAGTATCAAATTTGGGCAAATAAGAGATTTTGAGGAATTTGATTATCACTCTCTTTATGTGTGTTCCTGGACGACCGCTAGAATCGATGGCAGGAAAAAGCTTTTAACTATTGGCATTTTAGGATGGACTCATGCCATGTTTTAGAAACAAGGAACGGGACTTTGAGATTATTTCATTTATAAAATACATTCATAAATAAAACGCAATAATGGAAAAGATTAATTTATTATCATTTTTGGCAATTGTCTTATTGCTACCAACGCTTGTTACGAGCTGCAACAAAAACAATGACTTGATTGGAGAATATGAGGTCAATAAAAATGACACTAAAAAGCTTATTTATTTCGAAGATGATGATGTGGATGGATATCACACAATAAAGTTATCATTAGAAGAAGATGATAAAGCAACACTTACAATATTGTCTAAAGGAAGCATAGAAGATGACGAAACTGGAGAAATACTAAACTTTAAATATGAAATGGAATGTTCCGGAAAATGGAATATTGACAGAGATTTTAAGAAATCGGAAATCACAAATGGAATTATGGACCTCGTGTTAGATGATTATGATATTAATATTCTAGAATTAAAACTTGATGGCGAGGTCGTTAGCGATGAATTTGAAGAAGAATTCTTAGAAGCTATTGTTGAAAACGAAGATGAGTTTTTTGAAGAACTAAAAGATATGTTTGGCACTAATTTAGAAATGTTACTTATCACTGATAACGGTTTCTCACTAACGTTGGAGGATGGTGATAGAATAAGATTCAAAAGAGTGGAATAATCAATTTTTGCACATTCATAAATTGGAAGATTTAGGTAAAAAACATTTTTACAAAACGAAGAACAATAAAAATAATTTACTGAGTCCACTTTAAAAAGTCGACATTAATACTGTTTTGTTAAAAATATCCCCATAAATGTTTGCCAGATTGGAAAATTTGTTGTAACTTTGTGAC
>CALDIG010000169.1 GCA_937904375.1 uncultured Prevotellaceae bacterium | reverse complement strand
AGTCGTTTTTAGGTGAAATCAAACAAAAACAACAAAAATACACAAAATCAACAAATTGATTTTGAAGACATTAAATTAGTTGAAATTCGTTTAATTCGTGTGCTTTTATTTTTTACAGAGGACTCAGTTAGTAAAAGTAATCTAGTAAAGTTCTACTATATATAGTAGTCTTTTCTTTATAGACCGTATTTCACAATCAAACATTAATGCATTTGTGCAGATGCCAACTGCACAATTATGACAAATTCATATTCAACAAGGAGTGCCCTTCGGTCAGAACCTTTAGCTAGACGAAAGAATGAGGCAAGAGTCGCACGAAGTGCACTGAGCGGTGGCAAAGCCATCATTATTGAGTCAAATCCATCAAATTTGGAACAAATCATACAAATAATTTTGAAAGATTTGGAATGATTTGTAAGATTTACTATGCTTCGCTTGCCCTTCGGGCTCCCATTAGGGTCGTGAGCACTTCGTGGTTGACACCGCTAGGCGACTCCTTGCTGCGCGGTGGGCGCTGTGCTTAAAATTTAGACGTAAGAACATAAGGACATATCTCAGCCACTTCTCTCTTTTTTGACAGACAGACACACTGACATACTGAACACACGTCTGTTTGTCTTTATGTCTGTTTGTCTAAAAAAATACTCCGCGGCGACAGCTTTATGTGAACTTTTGTTCTTTTGTCTAATCCCTTGTAGAGTGTGAGGGTGCTACGCTTGAAATTTAGACAGTCCCTATGTTTGCAAACTCAAAAGCAAACTTAGGGGCTGTCTAATCTCTTGCAGAGTGTGAGGGTGCTGCGTTTAAAATTTTATTATTAGTGTCCGATGCAGTTGTTTATTGTTTTTATGTAAAGAAAACCGATTTATATCGATGTTCGTCAATAAGTTAGAATGTCTTGAAAGACAGTGGGCTGTGCCAATTGAGCTCTCTCTTTGGGTGTCCTGTTGCGGAAAACAGGAGCCCAGTGTCATTGCTCGTCAATTGAGTAGTAGAAGTTGTAGGCTTTTTCTTCGGGGTTGTAGTCATAACCCACAAGTTTGTTGCCGTTGCTATAGTTTACTATGCTCACTGATTTGTCGTTGTTGGCATTTTCTACTTTCTTGAATCCTGAGTTCTTGATGTTCGCCAGGATTTTATTGGCTAAAGATTTGTCATATACAGTTAGCGTAATGTTGAGGTACCCATAGTCACTATCTTCACCGTCGTTGCAAGCCGACAAGAAAATCACGCTGGCGGTTTTCTTCTTGGTGGGTACAAACATGTTGGCTTTCTTCTTGTTGATGTATCCTCCCTTGTAGAAGCCGTCTATGATGCTGCAAGGTCCGCCGTAGCCGTCGCCAGGCAACTCGTGGATATAGCCAATTTTTTTAAACACTTGAGTGTAGTATTTCTCGGCAGCCTTAGCGTCACGAGTCTCGTTCTTGAGAGTTATATAACGGTAAGTGATGACCTTGAACATCTCGTTGACGGTGGGGAACGTTGTCGTTTTCTGTGCATTGACCGAGAGTAGGGTGGCGGTCAAGAATAATAAAACAATGCTTAATTTCTTCATAATTTCCGGATTTTAATATTAACTTTGCAAATGTAATCATTTTATTGTTTTTCTGCAAGAATGTCTCGGAGAAAAATATTCAGATTTAAGCAGTTTGACTTGCTCAACGACAAGACGGCGATGAAGGTGGGCACCGATGGCGTGCTGCTGGGAGCGTGGTGCGACGTGAGTGGCGCCAAGCGGGTTCTCGATGTGGGCACGGGGTGCGGACTTATCGCACTGATGGTGGCTCAGCGTAATGCCGATGCCGCTGTCACGGCGATCGACATTGACCAGGATGCCGCAGATGAAGCCAAAATCAACATCGCCAATTCGCCCTGGAGCGATAGGGTAGAGGCTCAATGCGTTGATTTCAACGATTTTGCCGCCCAAGAGCCTTACGACCTTATAGTCTCCAATCCTCCTTTCTTCACAGAGAACGTTATGGCGCCTGACCGCAGCAGGAACCTGGCGCGTCACTCTGTGTCGCTCACGATGGAGCAGCTTATCGGCAGGTCAAAGTCTATGCTTGCCGATGGCGGGACATTGGCTTTCATCTCTCCCGTAGAGCAAGAGATGAGCATCAGGCGATGCATAGTGAAAGCCTCTATGTCGATAAAACGGCTTGCCAGGGTGCAGTCAGTAGAAGGCTCCGCCCCCAAACGCCTGCTGTGGGAGCTGGTGAAATCGCCTGCCGAGACTGTTGACGAACAAATCACCATCAGGCTCGCCGATGCATCTTATACACAACAATATATATACCTCACGCGAGAATTCTACCTAAAAATGTGATTAAGCGAGAAAAACAAGCTGACGAGGCTTATCAGTTCAGAGTACAGAGTTCAGAGTACAGAGTACAGAGGGGTACGGAGTCCTCTCCACTCTCCACTTTATTCCATTGCCTTGTTTTCTTGTTCCATGTCAGCTTGTTAGCTTCCTTTTCATTGGCGAATGTCACATTTTATCCAAAAAATCTGTTTTTTTCGTTTTTTCTTGTTGCTATTTCCTGTAGTTTTTATTACTTTTGTGGCGAAAATTTAATTACAAATTAAAAAAACGTTTTTTACAATGGAAAAGATTAAGAGATTAGTGTTTTTGTCGGCTATTGTTGTCGCTCTTGTAATGTCATCTTGCTCAAGTGAGAAGCACAAGAAGTATATCCCTGCCGACAGTAAGATTTTGGGGAAAATCGACGTTAAAGCTTTCTTCGAGCAGACCGACGCCGATAAGGACAAGTTGATGGAAGACATCGAGGAATACCTCGGTGACGATGTAGCATCAATAAAAGATATGGGCATTGACATGAAAGTGCCTATCTATATGTTTGGACGTGGTAAAGGAGAAGATTTTACCTTCGGCATTGTTGCCAAAGTTGACGACAAAGATCAGGTGAAAGATTGGCTTAAGGAAAAACCGAGAAAAGTTAAAATGAAAGAAGATGATGATTTCGATTATTTCGCTGAAGGTGAGGTGGCAATTGGCCTGAATAAGGATGCATTTGTTTTTATTGCCTGCACTTCGAGTGAAGCCAAGAAGGAGATAAAGAAGATTATGAACAAAGGCTATGATGGCGACCTCGATGACAATGAAATCTTTAAAAAAGTCAGCGACTCCAAGTCGTTTGCTTGCCTCTATGCCGACTTGTCGATAATCGATGATGACCTTATGAAGGAGGTTGAGAGAAAACTCCCTCAACAAGCAGACCAAATAAAGGATCTTAGAACTATGACGCTTGGCATTGAAGGTACATTCACCGAAGGCATTTGCGACTTCGAGCTCTTGGCAGAGTCAAGCGACAGTAAAGTCCAGAAAAAGATTGACAAGTCTAGGGAGATGTTTAGGTCGCCGGGAAAGAAGGGCATAGAATCAGTACCTGATGATGCGCTGGGAGGACTCGTTGCCAACATTGATGGCAAGAAGGCGTCAGACTATATTTTAAAGGCTTTAAAGGAGGCAAACCTGATGGATCAGATTTCAGCTGATGAGAAAGAAATGTTTACGTCAATTCTTGATATTGCAGAGGATTTAGATGGTGATCTCGTTGCCTATTTTGCTGCTCCACAAAATTTTATGTTTGCGGTAGAAAGCAAGGATAATACAGCCAGCCGTCTAGCTGATATTATACGCCAGAACGAAAGTCGTTCTAATCCTTATAGAAATGATGACTACTATGGCTATCAAGACGAGTTGGAATCTTACTCTTTTGCACCCACTCAATATGAAGACTATCCTGCCGAGGAGGTTGAGGAAGTCCAGATTGATGATGACTATGATTATGGAAGTGAATATGATTCAGACTATGGTTATGGTCGTTCTTCCTCTACATTACGAGAGGTCGATGGTGGATATAACATCGACGATTTTTGGTTTGGAAACAATAATGGAGCATTATTTTTCACCAACAGTGAGTCGATGATGTCGTCGGCATTTGAGAAAGCCAGTAAAAATGTCTCTTCAGGACTGATGTCTCTGGTTGGCGAACGAAATTTCGTTCTATTCCTCAATTTTAGCGGAATAGTAGATTATGCTGGAGGCTTTACAGGTCAGGGCAAGAAGGCCGCAAAAGCTTTTGATGAAATCCTCAATAAGATTGACTACATTACTTTCAGCATGAAGTAATAGTTTATAAATACTTACAAAAAAGTCTTGAGACTTCGGTCTCAAGGCTTTTTTCATTGTAAATTGTGCATTGTAAATTGTGCATTGTGCATTGTGCATTGTGCATTCTGCATTAAAAAAGTAGGCCCATGGGGAGTCGAACCCCAATCGAAGGAACCGGAATCCTTTATTCTATCCATTGAACTATGGACCCGGAGCAATTTTTAGATAAAATGCGGTGCAAAAGTAGTGAAATATTTGTATCTTTGCAAAAATGAAATGAGGTATTTCATAATCTTTTTAAAAAATGAGCCATGACAGTGAGAATTGAAGAGAGTTGGCGCGCGGAGCTTGCTGACGTTTGGGAGAAAGACTACTTTGTGAGGCTCACCGACTTTGTTCGGGAGCAGTATCGCACCACTCGGGTGTTCCCGCCTGGGCGGCAGATATTTGCCGCCTTCGACGCCACGCCATTTAATGACGTGAAGGTGGTCATACTTGGTCAAGACCCCTATCATGACGACGGTCAGGCCAATGGGCTGTGCTTCTCGGTCAATGATGGCGTGCCGTTCCCGCCGTCGCTGCAAAACATCTTCAAGGAGATTCACGACGATACTGGCGCACCGATTCCCATTAGCGGCGACCTCAGCCGCTGGGCACGGCAGGGCGTGCTGCTGCTCAACTCCACGCTCACAGTTCAGGCTCACCGTGCCGGCTCGCACCAGAACCACGGTTGGGAGCAGTTCACCGATGAGGTGATAGCTCATCTTGCCACTCGACGCGAACATCTGGTCTTTATCCTCTGGGGCAGCTACGCCATTCGCAAGGGCAGCATGATTGACCGCACCCGCCACCTTGTCTTGACCTCACCTCATCCGTCACCCTTGAGCGCCTATCGCGGCTTCTTCGGCAACCACCACTTCTCGCTCGCCAACGACTACCTGCGCCGCCACGGCAAGACCCCGATAGCGTGGTGAAACTTATGATGCACGCCGCATATACATTGTTATTAAATTTAAGTTTCGCAAGTTGTTAACTTGCTAAAAGTTTAATGTTTAGTGGTTAGAGTTTAGAGGACAATCAGTGTGAAATATAGAAAAATTTGAAAAAAATATTTCTCTAAACACTAAAAATGCGATTAAGCGAGACAAGGCTAAGCTTGCTTAAAGCCTTGAGAGCGTGAGCATTTTATTTAAACTATAACCTCTAAACTTCAAGTTTATAAAGTTTTAGAACTTTAGAAACTTGAGTTATTAAACAACACCGGCACCCTATATAAAAACCAGTTGTTTTTAGTTTTTAAAGTGGACTCTTTATTCCAGGTGAAAGCGGTAGATGCCGCCGTCGCGGGAGCCTACTACCAGGGTGTTGCCTATCACTACCGGTGAGGACTCGAAGTTGCTGGAAAGCACCTCGTCGAAGAGCAGGTCGCCAGTCTTGCCGTTGAACAGGTATAGGTGTCCGCTGGAGTTGCCTATCACGACAAACAGCTCATTTTTCTCGTTGTAGAAGCCCACTGGCGATGACCAAGCGTAGAAATTGAGAGGCTTGCGGTAAAGGAGCTTGCCGCTGTTCTTGTCGAAGGCGAGAAACTCTGAGTCGCCCTTGCCGTCGAGCTGGTTGAACGAGGCAAAAATCATGTCCTTGCAGTTGCCGTCGCCCAGCAGCGGCGTGCAGTAGAGTCCGCCGTCAAAGTGCTTGTCGCCTTGATAGCTGCGTGCGCTGGGAGCCGACCATTCCCATACCTTAGTGCCATTAAGACCATTGAGCTTTACAAAATAAGTGCGAGCGTCGGCATCCGCTTGGCGATCCACCTCACATCCGCAATAGAGATAAGGCACTCCGTTCTCCAGCTCAAGGACTATAGAGCCGTCGATGTCATCGTGATTGTCGTAGTGCCACACGGGCTTCATGGTGTTGAGGTTGACGCACAACACATCGCCGTGGTTGTCACCCACGAAGCCATAGTTCTTATACACCGCCATGCTCGACTCGATGCCGGCACCGCCGTCTCCTTTGACTACATATCGCAACGCGCTGTGCATCTTGAGTTTGCCATCTCCTAATCGCTCATATTTATATAAAGTGCCATTCTCGCCAGGCCAAAACAGGAACTGCCCCGCCACGATGGGCGACGAGTCGTAAGCACCCCAGCCACGCTTCGCTTTGGGGTCACGCCCCCATGTGTAAGCTATCTGGTGAGTGTTGAGGTCAATACCAAGATGCCCGAAGGGCTGGTTGTCGGGGATGCCGTGACCCACATAGAGGCTTCCGTTCAAAGCCGGGTCAAGCGACACTGACCCTTTTATTGGGTTTCCCACGTCAAGTGGACTACGGCTCTGCTTGCCGGTGGCATAGTCAAGGAAATAGACCTCGCCACACAGCGAGCCTACAATTATCTCCTCGTTGCTGAAATTTGCCGATATCTCGGGCGACGAATTCTTGAACTGCGCCACTTGGGCGTCGCTCCACTTGATATATACCGGTTCGCCGGTCCACCCCGAGCCTCCGCCCCAGTTGCCTCTCACTGCGGTGTGAGCCACCCAGTCCTGCACAATCTTGCTCGGTGTGCCTTTCACCGTGCCGCTATATCGGCGCGCGTCGCGCTTGAGTCCGCCACGGAATGTGAGAATGCCATCCACACCGTCGTAAGGGTCGGCAAGGCTGTTAAGCTCGCCACTTGTAGCGGTGTCGAGTACTTCAACGTAATAATCTAAATCCTCAACACTCTGAAATGTGGTGTCGGGGAGCATCACATTGTCGATTCTTGCCTCATTAGCACTTGCCGAATCATTAGACGCATTATTATTTGTTAGACCTTTACATGAAGGAAATGTGGCGGTAGCCAGCAATAGTCCCACACACATCAAGCAGCTTACATATTTTCTTGACATAATAATTTTCTCTTATTTTGGGTGCAAAGATAGATGTAAAAAAAATAATAACGACCTTTTTTTCATTTTTTCTTTAAAAATTTGGTGACAAATTTGTGCAATATCGTAATTATTACTAATTTTACAAATTTTAATTACCGACGAGACAGGTCTCGTCGTTACAAATTCGAAAAATATAAACATCATAACAATGAAGAAAATTCTACTTACCCTCGCATTGCTAGCTTGCTGCACATGCACCATCACCGCCAGCATCAACATTAACGGCAAAATCTATAGTGCCGACACAATTATGCACCGACAAGTGGGACCGGGCATCCACAACACTATTATCCGCATCCCAGATTATCCTCTTAATATCTATCTGCTTGAGACAGACTTGACAAACCCCTACAACCGTGTGGAGACCACAATCGGACACAACACTTTGGGACGTACCGAGAGACTAGTCGATGCCTATTACCGTAACCGCACAGCCACAAGGCGTCCTATTGCGGCTTGCAATGGAAACTTCTGGTGCGTTGGCGGCAACGGCTCACCAGTGATGGACTTTGAGCTTGGCACCCCATTTGGTGCCGTGGTGCGCAACGACAGCATCTACGTTAACACCGAGAGCAACGTCGATGCATGGAATGGTGGTCCCAGCCGCACCGGAGCATGCGCCATCACGCAAGACAAGACTCTATACTTCGGACATTTCCTTTGTGGGGGAACTATCTCCTCTGAGAAATTATCGGCACCAGCCACTATGAACACTGTGAACCGACGCAACCTGCCACACACCGCAGTGCTCTGGACACCGGCATTTGGCAGAAACCGCGAGTTTGAAACCAACTGGGTGGACTACAACGAGAAGGGTGTTGCCGATGCCGACAACTACTACCTCACCTTCAAGGATGGCTACCGCTGGCTCGTGAATCAAAATATGCATTTCATTATCTCTAAGGTGGTTAATAACGCCGACCGCCAGACGCTGGGCGACTACGACGCCTGCATCACAGCTACCGGCTTGATGAAAATCTATCTAGCACCTCTTGCCGAGGGCGATGAAATCGTCATCAACCACGGATGGACACATAACGAGGAAACACAAGTCGCACCATTTATCGAGAACATGGTAGAGGGCAACACTCCTGTAATGCACAATGGCGAACTCACCATACGTAACTATGATGAGAGTTACAACACGTCAACGTACAGCCGCACTGCCTACGGCACCGATGCCACCGGAAAAAAGTTATACATGATTGTCATTGACAGGTCAACAAGCAAACTCTATGGCTATAGCTCAGGGTGCAACACCTCTGTAATGTGCCAAATTCTCAAAGACCTTTACCCCGACATCACCGAGGTAGTGAATATGGATGCCGGCGGCTCAGCCGAGATGATGGTGGATGGCCGCGTTATCAACACCACTTTCGAGAGTAGCCCACGCGGCGTGGCATGCGGATGGATGCTCGAAACCGAAGCCCCCGAGGACAACGAGATAGCATCCATACAATTTTATGACTTCCGTGCCGACCTGCCGGCCTACTCCTCTTACACCCCTCGCATAGTGGGGTTTAACCAGTATGGAGAAGTGGTGAACGACAACGTCACCGGCTTCACGCTCTCATGCGACGATGTGCTGGGAACTGCCAACGGCTCCACTTTAACCCTTGGCGGCAACGTGATTTCTGACACTCTCACCGCAACCTACAATGGCATGACGGCCACAGTGCCTGTCAACGTCCTTGAGGCAACACCTTCTATCACCATGAAACCCATGATACTGGTTGACAACCGCGAGTTCCCCATAGAGGTGAGCGCAACGGTTTTAGACAAGACCTACTACTACGATGGCACAAATCTGGGTTGGGAAGTTGAGGATCCAAGCATCGCCACAATCGTTGACGGAAAGGTGACGGGTCTTATGAATGGTAAAACAGCATTCAGATGCATCATTGGCGACTTCGTTGACACCGACAGTATCACCGTGGAAATCAGCAATCAGGAATATATAGAGCATACGTGGGACGGATGGGCTTTGAAAGGCGCTGGCGCCAAGAACCTCAACCTTGATGAAAATGGAAACCTATCGTTCACCTACAGCAGCAACCGTGCCCCTTACATCCAGCTCTCGAAGGACATCACTTTCTACAGCCTCCCCGACAGCATATCGCTCACTTTCACCAGCTCGCTTCCAATGCAATTTGTCCAGATTGACGTGCGTAACACCGTCTTCAACAAACTCAACTACCTGGAATTCGGAAAAAGCTCCGGCTTCGAAGCCAATCAAGAATACACACTCAATTTCGACCTCAACTCCCTAGGAGGTATCGACAATCTGCTTACTTACCCGTTGAGCCTGCACACCATCAAGTTCACACCTGTCAAGAGCGACTTTGGTGAACATGTTATACAGCTCAAATCACTAAAAGCCCATTACCCAATCACCACAACTGTGCAAGGTGACGTGGACGGCGACGGTTGCCTCACCGCCTCCGATGTGACAGCACTATATGAATATTTCCTCTACAACGACACCACACACCTAGTCAACGGCGACCAAAACGGAGACGGCGACATCACTGCTGCCGACGTGACAGCTGTTATCACCGTCTTGCTAGGGATTTGAGGACGAACTAAAGCGTATAACCGAAAGAAACAGCGTCAAGTGGGGAGATTATCTGCTCACATAGCCTGATTGACAACTGCACATCTACCGAAGTGAAACATTAGATTCAGTCGCATGTCACACAGTGCCGCCCACGGCTCCGCCGTGAACGGCACAATGTGTTTCGCACACCGCCAAGTCTCCGACTTGTCTTACCCCCACCTTTTAGCGACTGAACCCATAACATGCCCGTCATACCAAAAATCAGGGACAATGCCTTGTGGCATTGTCCCTGATTTTTTCATGACAGTGATTAGAACCCTGTCGGGTAGATGCGGCATGAATTACATTTTCACCGGCGTTTTACTGATTTGGGTGATTTTGTAAGCGCCATCGGCACCTTCCACCTTGAGATAAGTTTTGAAGCCGTCGGCTCCGCACACTTCAAACCAATTCCCTTCCAAGCGGTTGATGATGAAATAGTCAGGAGTGATGCCCATAGAGTCGTCGGTGCGGCCGGTGATCATTGACCAGTCATATCCCTCGGCATCAGCAATCTGAGCTAGTGCGGCAGGGGTGAATTTGGTCTTCACGTATGGGAAATAAGCCTCGTTATAGATGTTTCCATTAAAAACATACTGACCATAGAAGTTGGCAATATAGGCCTTCTCGAGATCCGAAACATCACCGTTGTCCAGGCGATTAGCATCCTCGGCAGTGTACATACCCTGGTCAACCTTCATGTTCTGACTGTTGCTTTTAACAGTCTTAGTGGTCTGGGCTTTAGCTTTTTTGCCCTTAACTTTCTTCACTTTAGCACTGGCATCAACAGCAGTGCCCATAATCAATGCTACGATTGCAGCAATAAATAAAAACTTCTTCATAGTAAAAAACGTTTTTTGTAATGAAAATATGTTTATATAGCAGTTTGACTAATAAAAGGTTGCAAAGTTTAATCGTTCATGACCTCGTTTCACCTTTCACAACTCACAGCACAAACCACAGGCTGGTGTCGTAGCGTGGCAGAGCATAGACCTGGATATCCTTGCTGCGCGAGTCAGGAGAATTGGTGCCGTCGCCCACGCTCACCCCTCGTGCCTTGAGGGCCGCAGTCATTGTTCCCAACGCCTTCTCGGGTGTGTTGTTGTCGTTGCTCAAGTGACACAGGAACACCCACTTCAGTCCCTCGTGGTAGTTGGAGGCGACATATTGTGCCGCCACAGCGTTGTCGAGGTGTCCTAAACTCCCACGCACACGCGCCTTGAGATACTCGGGATAACGCCCGCCGTCAAGCATCTGGCGGTCGTAGTTGCTCTCAATCATCAAGAAATTGGCTTGACTCATGTAGTGCGCCGCGCGCTCGGTGATGATGCCCATATCGGTAGCGATGACAAACGTGTTGCCGCCAACCTCAATGCTGAATCCCATGTTGTCGATAGCGTCGTGCGACGTCTCAAAGGCCGTAAACTTCATGCCTGCAAGAAAGAACGGGATCTCCTTGAAGATGCTCACCTGATAGTCCTTGATGCGCCGCGAGATATTGTGATGCCGCAGCAGGCCGCCCATCAGGCGTGGAGTGCAATATATGCGCATATGCTTGTGCTCACGCACCAGCTTGTAGGCATAGCGAATGTGGTCGGCATGGTCATGTGTGAGCAATATGCCCCGCACCTTGCCTATGTCTATGCCATTAGCAGCGAGGTCTCGACACACATGGTCGGGGTCAATACCCGCATCAATCAGGACACCTCCGTTCTCGGTACCCAGAAACGCGCAGTTTCCACTGCTTCCGCTTCCGAAACTCACAAACTGCAAGCCGCTCCACTGGTCGCCATTGTCGTGCGGCAGAGCTTGTTGCACAGCCCATGAGTCATCATTGTCAAAATCATTGTCGTGGATGGCAAACTTATCAATCCATCGACTGTCGCCAAGCCTCCGCTGGCGATCCTTATCATTGTTTTTACTCATTTTCGATTAACAGAGGATAAGAAGAGTAGCGATTAGACCACTATCTAGCCTCTAAATACACTATCAGTGCTAAGCACCCCTACTTGTAAAGCAGGAATATGGTTGGCACCTTGTTAAGGTCGGGCAGCCGCTTGAGCCACTGCTTCACCCCTCGGGTGACAATGCGCTCATTCACACCAGTGATGTCGGTAGCGATGCACAGCTTGATGTGTTGCGGCATTGTCTTGCAAATCTCGGCAACGAGAGCATTGTTGCGATAGGGCGTCTCGATGAAAATCTGCGTCTGGTCGTCAAGCATAATGCGGTGCTCCATCTCCTTGAGCTTGCAGGAGCGCTGAGCCGCATCAATGGGCAGATAACCCAAGAAGGCGAAACTCTGACCATTGAAGCCCGAGCACATGAGTCCCATCAAGATGCTAGAGGGACCCACCAGCGGCTTCACCTTTAGCCCACGGCTTTGGGCTATCGCCACAACATCGGCTCCAGGGTCGGCAATGGCAGGGCATCCCGCCTCGCTGATGACTCCTATCGGCTCGCCGCTCCTTAGTGG
>CALDIG010000168.1 GCA_937904375.1 uncultured Prevotellaceae bacterium | reverse complement strand
GAGGAAAGGAAACGAAAGTAGGTCAGAAAACTTTCGTTTCCCGACCTACTCGATTCTGCCTCTTCATCTGTTTCCCGCTGGACTATCGGCTTGTATGAACCAATATATCTTGGGCTCATTCCAGTATAGAAGTGCAGTGTCTTGCTTAGTGGTGCAATGTGGTTTTGCAATGGAGCCCATTCTCCGCGGGATATGGTGGGTGCGAGGACTATCTGTTTTTTGCCGTATCGGTTGTTGATTTTGTCGATGGCGGTCATCAGTTTTGCCTGCCTCACGTCATTCTCTCCATTAAAGATGTCGAGTTGTAGTTGTTCGTCGCTTATTATGTCGGTGACCATCACGCCAGCTTTACGGTAAGCGAAATTCTCGCGAAAGATATTGTTAAAGGCGATAAGAGCGTGTTTCGCTATGTCCATTGCCGAGGCGGTGTGCGACGGCAGCCTCACAGAGCAGGAATTGGAATAGAACGGCAGGTCTTGGCGGAAATGGTCGCCACGGATATAGACCGTCACCACTTGTGCCGCCGCTCTCTCTTGCCGCAGTTGGCGGGCGCACGACTGTGCAAAGGAGATGATGGCATCGGCAATCTCTTGTTTTTTGCTGATCACATGACCAAAAGTGCGGGAGTTCATAATCGATTTGTGGGCGATATCTACCGAGTTGATGGAAATGCAGTCAACGCCTTTCAGCTCTTGCTGTGTTCTAACAAGATTGATGTTTCCAATGCGTTGCAGGTACGATTTAGGCAGCATGACGAACTTGCCAGCAGTGTCGATGCCACAGGAGAGGAGCTTCGCGTTGAGTTTCCTGCCAATTCCCCACACATCGTCAATCTTGATGCGGTTTAGCACTTGATTGATTTCGTCGGCATCGGTTAGACCCTTCACGCGGTCAACGTTGGTTTTATCCTTTTTTGCTACATGGCTTGCAATCTTGGCGAGGGTGCGCGTAGTAGCAAAGCCGATGCTCACTGGCACGCCGACGTATTGCTGAATTTTCTTGACTAGTGACGATAATAGTTCGTGATTCTGCTCATCGTCTTCGTATGGCAAAGTAAAGAATGCCTCATCAACCGAATAAACTTCGAGGTTTAATGCTGCCTCTCCCAGTATTCGCATGATGCGGTTTGACAGGTCACGATAAATAATGTGACGCGCCGAGAGCATGATGATGTTGGCGGGATTGGTGTGGTTTTTTATCTGAAAAGCTGGGCATCCCATAGGGATTCCTAACGCCTTAGCCTCATTACTTCTCGCGATGACACAGCCGTCGTTGCCCGACAGCACCACTACTGGCTTGCCGTTGAGCGACGGGTTGAAAACCCTCTCGCACGAGACAAAAAAGTTGTTGCAATCGGCTAAGGCATACATAATAAAGTTAAAAGTGTTAAGTGTTAAGAGTTAAGTGTGCTTCGCACAGTTTAGGGTTTAGAATGATCTTGTTCTCTTGTTCTCTTGTCCTCTTGTCCTCTTGTCAACTATCGATTAAGTTTCTTGATGATGTGAGAGACGATGCCCCAGATTATGAAGTTGCTCTCATCGGGCACTTTAATTACCGGGTATTTGCGATTGGCAGGGACCATAAAGATGCCGTCGGCATTGATTAGTAACCGCTTGACTGTGAAATCACCATCAATAAAGCACACTGCTATGTCGCCGTCGTGTGGCTCAAGCGAGCGGTCGATGATGAGCATATCTCCCTCGTTGATGCCAGAATCGACCATAGAGTCACCTATCACTCTGGCACAAAATGTAGAGGCAGGGTTGTTGATAAGTTCATGGTTAAGGTCCACCGAGTCGGCAAAGGCTCCTTGAGCAGGACTTGGAAATCCCGCCTGCACGCGATTCTCAAACAATTGCAGCTCCACTTCGCTGCTTTCTTCAATTTTCTTAATTTCAAGTGTTGCCATCAGGTGCAAAGGTAGGAAAAAGTTTTCAGTTGTCAGTTATCAGTTTTAAGTTTTTTAGTTTCATATAATGAAATTATTATCCATTCAGCAGAATCACTATAAGACAAACCAAGCGAGTTGTTGCGATATAGACAACTCGCTTGGGGTAATAATGGGTTATCGCTTTTTACAGTAAATCTACCGAGCGTTTCAAGAAGTTGTTAAGAGCTTCACCTTTTAGGAGGCCATTGCCGAGGAGGGCGATGTCGATTAGCTGCTTAACTGTGTCTTGCCCAGCGGCATAGTTGGTGACAATCTCCTCTTTCTTGCCGCGCAACTCTTGTGCCTTGTCCTCGTTTTTCTTGAGGTCGTCCTTCTTGTCCTCGGGCACGCCTTTGTTGTCCTTGTCGAGGTCACGAATGGCCTTGATGACAGCATTTGTGGCAGCGAGTTCGTCGTCAATAGGCTTAATCTCGTCTTTGACAGCCGCTACAGCCTGCTCCACAACTCTCTTGATAAGCGGGTGGTTGGTGTTGAGCGTGAAGTTATAGGCATCGGGGAACTCTCCGTAGAAACTCATGCCTGGCTGGAACACCGCCATATCCTTCATGCGTCGCATATACTCGCTTTGAGTAATCACCACAGGCTGAGCATCGGGCGACATGGCGGCATAGGTCACCATGAACTCGCTCTTCTCGATGGCAGGAATCTGCGACTTGAATAGGGTAGAGGCGATTTCGCGCTCTTCGGTAGTGAGGTCGGCGTCTTTAGCGTCTTCCTTACGAACGAGATTGTCAACCACATCGCTATCGACACGCACAAATCGCGATTTCTCGTTCATCTGCTCCAGCAGTCCCACGAATGGGATGTCGAGCTGACCGTCCATCAACAGCACGTCATAGCCCTTATCCTGGGCAGCTTTGATGTAGGTGTATTGCGCTGTCTTGTCGGTGACATAGAGATAGATGAGGTTTTCGTCCTTATCGGTCTGGTTGCCCTTAATAAGGTCTTTGTACTCGTCAAACTTGAAGTATTTGCCATCGGTGTTCTGGAGCAAGGCGAACTTTGCCGCAGCATCTTTGAATTTCTCATCGCTGAGCATGCCATACTCAATGAATATCTTGATGTCGTTCCATTTATCCTCAAATGCCTTAGCATCGGTCTTAGCAATCTCTTCTAGGCGGCTTGCCACCTTCTTGGTGATATAAGACGAAATCTTCTTCACGTTGCGGTCGGCTTGCAGGTAGGAGCGCGACACGTTCAACGGAATGTCGGGGCTGTCGATAACTCCTTGCAGCAGCATCATGAACTCGGGCACCACGCCCTCCACGCTTTCGGTGACAAACACCTGGTTGCAATAAAGCTGGATGCGGTCTTTGCGGATGTCGAGGTTGTTCTTAATCTTAGGGAAATAAAGGATACCTGTGAGAGTGAAGGGATAATCCACATTCAGGTGAATCCAGAACAAAGGATCATCCTGTGCCGGTTGGATGGCATGATAGAACTTGATGTAGTCCTCATCCTTGAGGTCAGTGGGTTTGCGAGTCCACAGCGGCTCGATGTCGTTGATTACCTTGTCCTTGTCGGTATCGACATATTTGCCGTCTTTCCACTCCTGTTCCTTGCCGAACACCACTGGCACTGGCAGGAATTTGCAATACTTGTTGAGCAAGGTGCTGATGCGTGACTGCTCAAGAAACTCTTTCTCGTCGTCATCGATATAGAGGACAATGTCGGTGCCACGTTCAGCCTTCTCGCACTCGCTCATCTCAAACTCAGGTGAACCGTCGCAGCTCCAAAGTACTGGCTTTGCACCTTCCTCCCATGAAAGTGAGCGAATCTCCACTTTCTTGGCAACCATAAATGCCGAATAGAAGCCCAAACCAAAGTGTCCGATGATGGCATTCGCATTGTCTTTATACTTGTTGAGGAAGTCCTCGGCTCCTGAGAAAGCAATCTGGTTGATGTATTTATCCACATCCTGCTCGGTCATACCTATACCGTGGTCACTCACGGTAAGAGTGCCAGCGTCTTTGTCAAGAGTTACTGACACTTTCAATCCTTCGGTCTCGCCCTTGAAATCGCCGGCAGCGGCGAGGGTTTTTAGTTTTTGTGTTGCATCTACTGCATTAGAAACCAGCTCACGCAAGAAAATCTCGTGATCGCTGTACAAGAATTTTTTAATAACAGGGAAAATGTTGTTGGTTGTTACCCCAATTGATCCTTTTGCCATAGTATATATTTTTTGTTGTTAATTATCGTTTTTATTTCGAGTTATCGAGTACTCGAGCATTCGAGCAATCGAAATAATCGAGCAATCGAATAATCGAGAATATATCACATGAATAATAAAGCAAAAAAAATGCCACACGCGGTGGCGTGTGACATTTTGTGTCGCGTGGTGAAAATTTGTCACCTCTTAATTCCCTAAAATAATGTTATAGATAAAGGTGATGTCGCCACTAGTGATTGCTCCGTCACCGTCCACATCACTTGAGTTGATATAGGTGTCATCGCCGGTAAGCAGGTAGTTGTAGAGCGCAGTAACATCAGCACTTGTCACACTTCCGTCGTTATTAACGTCGCCTGGTACTACGGTCGTCTCGGTGCCGTCATATTGCACAAAGTCATCGCCGGTGATAGCCTCTACCGACCAAGTCTTTGCTCGTGCTGTTGCCACCTGCTCGGCAGTCATTTCGTTTTGAGGCATCTCATTGTCGAGGTCCATAACCACCATATATCCGCCATTGGGAGGTGTGGGCAATGTGGTTACAAAATCTTCCATCGCCTGACCCTTGATCTGGTTATTGTAGAAGTAGAGTTGGAACATTGCGGTGCAGCCACTCACGTCGAGCGAGGTCAACTGGTTGTCGTTACAATTCAGAATAATCATTTTAGAAAGGTTGGTAACATTTATCGATGTCAACTGGTTGTACTCGCAATACAATTGATTCAAATTGGTGTTGTCGCTCAAATCAAGCTCTGTGAGCTGGTTTCTTATACATGATAATATGCTCAACCGAGGATTTCCTGCCAGGTTGAGACTCGTCAGTTGATTATCACCACAAAATAGGATTTTCAAGTCAGAACATTCTGAGACATTGATTGAAGTCAGTATATTGTTATCACAATAGATATTCCTCAAGAGAGGATTACCCGATAGGTCAAGTGTTATTATTCTGTTCCAAGTATCTTCAGCGTCGTCTTCAAAATTGCTGACATCAAGATTAGTCAAGGCAGGAAAATGCTCGATGCCTGTCAAGTCTTCTATCCCACACGCATTCGCACTGATATTGGTGACATTGGCAACCTCGTCGCCGGTGATCACACCATCGCTGCCGTAGGATTGGCTGAGTAACCAGTTTCGGAAATTAGGGTCGGGGAAAGTCGCCTCATCAATGGTGACATCAGAATATGTTTCAGTAACATATTCGAAATCAAGGAAAATCGACACGTTGCTTTGAGGCATGGTAAAAGAATAAATATTCCCATCAAGCTCAGCAACATCATCGGCCGTGATGTTTTTGAATCTCATTCCTGATAACTGGTAACCCATAAAAGGTTCAAAAGTGAAGTAAACGGTTTCGCCCGGTTCGGCATCGACAAAATTATAACTGCTCATCAACAAGTCGGTACCAATCTGCACCTCGGCTGCTCCATTTGGGACACAATAGGTAAACACAGAATACGCATCTGCCGTGAGACATGCAAGCAGTGCCACCAATAATAGTAAAAACTTTTTCATACGCAAAAATTTTATTGTTTAGTTATACAAAAAATTCTCTTCACACTACAGATTGCAAATTTAGTTATTTTTATTGAGAAAATAATTTGTTTTAGTGAAAAAGTTTAAAACATTCAAAAAACTACTCGTTTTGGTATTACAAAAAAGACACTCAATAGAAAAAATATTCTAGAGAGTGTCGCGATTAAGTATTAGCATGAAATATTTATTTTGAATCTGTATCTATTGAAGCAAGAGTCTCGCCGTCCTTTACATCTATTGTGATGGTTGCGTCAGCCAAATCCTCATTCCTGAGAAGCAAGTCCGACATAGGATCTTCAATATGTGTCTGGATGGCTCTTTTGAGTGGTCGCGCACCATATTGCACGTCAAATCCCTTCTCGGCAACAAAATTCTTGGCTGCCTCGGTGACAATCAACTCATTACCTATTTCATGCACTCGCTTATAGAACATATCCAATTCGATGTCAATGATTTTGAGAATATCGTCCTTGTTGAGGCTCGAGAAAGTGATGATGTCGTCAACACGGTTGAGGAACTCGGGCGAGAACGAGCGGTTGAGGGCTTTGCGTATCACCGCGTCGGAGCGTTCTTTAGTAAGTTCCTGAGTGTTGAAACCCACGCCGGTGCCAAAATCTTTCAGTTCCCGGGTGCCGATATTGGAAGTCATGATAATGATGGTATTCTTGAAATCGACTTTACGTCCCAGACTGTCGGTAAGTTCGCCCTCATCAAGCACTTGCAGCAGCATGTTGAACACATCGGGGTGGGCTTTCTCTATCTCGTCGAGCAGAACGACAGAGTAGGGGTGGCGGCGCACCTTCTCAGTGAGTTGTCCGCCTTCCTCATATCCCACATATCCTGGAGGGGCACCGACTAGCCGCGACACGTTGAATTTCTCCATATATTCACTCATGTCGATGCGGATGAGAGCGTCGGGGCTGTCGAACAAGAACTCGTTCAAGCACTTGGCAAGCAATGTCTTGCCCACGCCAGTAGGCCCCAAGAACATGAATGAACCTATAGGGCGGTGCGGGTCTCTCAACCCTAATCGGTTGCGGCGAATGGCTTTTGCAATCTTCTCAATAGCCTCGTCTTGACCAATGACTTTAGATTTCAACTCGTTGGTCATGCCTAGCAGCCTGATGCCTTCGCTGGCTGCAATACGCTTGGTTGGTACGCCAGTCATCATCGCCACCACTTGTGCGATATGTTCTTCGTCAACGGTTTCACGATTCTTGTCAAGTTCTGCTTCCCATTCCACTCTCACTTCATCAAGTTTTAACTTTAGTTTTTCTTGCTGGTCGCGATAGCGGGCGGCACTCTCGAAGTTTTGCGCTTGAACGGCTTTCAGCTTGTTGGCTTGCGCCTCGGCGATTTGAACTTCCAGTTCTTCAATCTCTTTGGGAGGCACGATCTTTGAGATGCGCACCCTCGACCCTGCCTCGTCAAGCACGTCGATAGCCTTATCGGGGAAGGCCCGGTCGCTGATATATCGGTTGGTGAGGGCGACGCAGGCCTTGATTGCTTCGGGGGTATAATTCACGCCGTGATGCTTTTCATAGACTTCCTTGATGTTGTTCAATATCTCAAGGGTCTCTTCGGGAGTGGAGGCATCGACGAGCACCTTCTGGAAACGGCGCTCCAGGGCTCCGTCTTTCTCGATGTTCTTGCGGTACTCGTCGAGAGTGGTGGCGCCTATGCATTGCAGCTCGCCGCGTGCCAAAGCAGGTTTGAGAAGGTTGGCGGCATCCATCGAGCCGCTGGCGTTACCGGCACCCACAATGGTGTGGATCTCATCGATAAAAAGAATCACCTCGTCGCTCTTCGACGCCTCCTCGATGATAGCCTTGATGCGCTCCTCAAACTGTCCGCGATACTTGGTGCCGGCGACCACGCCAGCCATGTCGAGCGCTACGATGCGCTTGTCCAAGAGGTTGTGGGGAACCTTGCGCTCCACTATGCGCTGTGCCAGCCCTTCGACTATCGCCGACTTGCCCACTCCTGGCTCGCCAATCAGCACGGGGTTGTTCTTTTTGCGGCGGCTGAGGATTTGCGCCAGGCGCTCTATCTCACGCTCACGGCCAATGACCGGGTCGAGGTCGCCGTTGGCGGCCTGACGAGTGATGTCCTTGCCATACTTGTTAATAGTGGGTGTCGCGTTGTCATTTTTTGTGACATTTCGTCGCTGGGTGGTTCTCTCACCACCACTTGAAGGTGCGCCGCCTTGATCATCGTCATCAAAGTCGTCATCATCCTCATCGCTAGCGAAGTCCACACCGTCAATAATAGGCAATACCTGCTCATCAATAAGAGCCATCAGTTCCTCATTTTTCAGTATGTTTATTTCGTCTTTTATCATCTAATTTAATATTATTTGGACCGAAGCCCATCATTTAATATAAGTACAATTTCAGCAATTTCTGTGCCAATATTCAATATACATTGCAAAATTACTCATTATAGGCCTAATAAGTATGAAAATTGAGGCTAAATATAAAAAACAATGCTCTTATTTTGGAATACAAATTAAAAAATGACTAATTTTGCACTATAATTAAAAAATGAGTATTATATGAGAAAAAAAGTAATGCTAGTGTTTGGCACTCGTCCGGAAGCTATTAAGATGGCTCCGTTGGTTAAGTGCCTTGAGCAACGCCGTGAGGAGTTTGAGGTAATAGTCTGTGTGACCGGTCAGCATCGCGAGATGCTTGATCAAGTTTTGAAGATATTTGACATCACGCCCGATCATGATTTAAACATCATGAAGGCAGGTCAAGATCTATATGACGTTACAACTCGAGTGCTTCAAGGCATGAGAGACGTACTTAAAGAAGTGAAGCCCGACATCGTCCTTGTTCATGGCGACACCACCACAAGCACAGCGACGGCGCTTGCCGCTTTCTATCAGCAGATACCCGTTGGGCATGTGGAGGCTGGCTTGCGCACACACAACATCTACAGTCCGTGGCCCGAGGAGATGAACCGCCAGATTACCGGTCGCATCGCCACCCTTGACTTTGCCCCGACACCATTAAGTCGACAGAATCTTCTGGATGAAGGAGTAGGCGAGGAGCACATTTTTGTTACTGGCAACACAGTGATAGATGCTCTGCACATTGTGGTGAATAAAATCAAGAGCAATAGCGAGTTGAGCAACACCTTATCAATAAATCTCGCCCAGCAAGGCTTGGACGTGAGCCGCATTGCCGATGGCCGCAGACTGGTGCTTATTACTGGTCACCGCCGCGAGAACTTTGGCGATGGTTTCCTCAACATCTGCAATGCTATCAAGCATCTGAGCGAGAAATATCCCGAAGTGGATTTTGTGTATCCCATGCACTTAAATCCCAATGTGCGCAAACCCATCCACAAGATTTTTGGTGAGAATTTGGAGAATCTGGGAAACCTCTTCTTCATTGAGCCGCTTGAGTATCTTGACTTTGTTTTCTTGATGGAGAAATCTAACATTGTCCTAACCGACAGCGGTGGCATTCAGGAAGAGGCTCCTGGACTTGGCAAACCTGTGCTTGTTATGCGCGACACCACCGAGCGCCCCGAGGCGCTTGACGCCGGAACCGTGAAACTGGTGGGAACCGACTATAACAAGATTGTAGATAACGTGTCGCTGCTACTTGACGATGAGAGAGAATATGAGATTATGAGTCGAGCAGTGAACCCTTACGGCGACGGCAAGGCTTGCCCACGCATCGCCGAGGCACTACACAACGTAATGGAGCTGACAAGCTGACAAGGAACAAGCTGACAAGACAATGGTAGTTGTCGCAGCTTTACACTTGTCTCGTTCGCTCGTCAGCTCGTTCGCTCGTCAGCTAAAAACGATAAACGAATAACGAAAAACAAAATAACAATGAAAGGTAAAATATTAGTGGCCGGTGGCATGGGCTTTATTGGCTCGCACACCACAGTAGAGTTGCAGAATGCGGGATATGAGGTTGTCATTATCGACAATCTCTCTAACAGCAATGTTGATGTGCTTGATGGCATAGAGAAAATCACTGGCATCAGACCGGTATTTGTCGAGGGCGACTGCACCGACATCAACGTGCTGCGCAAGATGTTCGACGAGAATCCAGGCATTGACGGCATCATCGACTTCGCCGCCAGCAAGGCGGTAGGGGAATCGGTAGAGAAGCCTATCATGTACTATCGCAACAATCTCAACATCCTGCTCAACCTGCTGGAGCTGATGCCAGAATTTGGCGTGAAGGGTTTTGTGTTCTCGTCGTCATGCACAGTATATGGTGAGCCCGACAAGAACCCCATCACCGAGGATGCTCCCACCAAGAAAGCCACCTCACCTTACGGTGCCACTAAGCAGGTGAGCGAGGATATCATCGCCGACGTGATCAAGAGCGGTAGTCCCATCAAGGCTGTGCTGCTGCGTTACTTCAACCCAATCGGCGCACACCCCAGCGCCGAGATAGGGGAGTTGCCTAATGGCGTACCCGCCAATCTCGTGCCTTACCTCACCCAGACCGCCATCGGTGTGCGCAAAGAGTTGAGCATCTTTGGCGATGACTACGACACTCCCGACGGCTCCTGCATCCGCGACTTTATCAATGTCGTTGACCTCGCAAAAGCCCATGTTAAAGCTTTGGAGCGTATGCTCGAAGACAAGAGCGACGAGCCACTTGAGGTGTTCAACATCGGTACTGGCGAAGGAGCATCGGTACTGCAGCTGCTTGCAGCTTTTGAGAAGGCGACAGGCGTGAAAGTGCCTCACAAGATTGTGGGACGACGCGAGGGCGATATAGTGAAAATCTGGGCTGACCCCAAGAAGGCAAACGAAGTGCTGGGCTGGAAAGCCGAAGAAAGCCTCGAAGACACCATGCTCAGCGCTTGGCGATGGCAACAGCGCCTCCGCGAGCGCGGAATAATGTGACAAGTGTATGGAGCTAACAAGCTGACAAGGAACAAGCAAACAAGGCAATGGTAGTTTTGGTCGTTTGATACAGCTACCCCCACGCTGCTAAGGTCGGCTTCGCCGAGAAATTGAACAAAATTTTAAAGTAAAATTATACAAAATTTTTGATAAAATTCTCACGCTCGCAAGGCTTTGTGCAAGCTAGTGCCCTTCGGGCAGAAATCTATCAAATCTAGAACAAATCAAACAAATAATTTTTGAAAGATTTGGAATGATTTGTAAGATTTCTCGCCGCTAGGCGACTCGCTTAATCGCATTTTTGTTAGATTTTTTGTTTTAATTTTGTTGAATTTCCACGCAAAGCGTGTTAAATTAGTCCTCAATGCAATTATGTGCCTGTTGTTTCTCGTCGTTTTTTGTCGTTTGACTGTATACTTGTCTCGTTCGCTCGTCAACTGAAAACAGAAAACTAAAAAATAAAAACGTGAAAAATATAAGAAACTTTTGCATAATAGCTCATATTGACCACGGCAAGAGCACTCTTGCCGACCGTCTGCTTGAGTTCACCAAGACAGTTGGTGCTAAGGAAATGCAGAATCAGGTGCTCGACGACATGGAATTGGAGCGCGAACGTGGTATCACCATCAAGAGCCATGCCATTCAGATGGACTATGAGCAAAATGGCGAGAAATATACCCTCAACCTTATTGACACCCCAGGACACGTTGACTTCTCCTACGAGGTGTCGCGCTCCATTGCGGCTTGCGAGGGTGCATTGCTGGTCGTTGACGCCACACAAGGCGTTCAGGCGCAGACCATCAGCAACCTTTACATGGCAATCGACAACGGCCTTGAGATAATTCCTGTCATCAACAAGATTGATATGGAAAGTGCCCATCCCGATGAGGTGGAGGATGAGATTGTTGACCTGCTGGGTTGTGACCCCGAGGAGATTATCCGCGTGAGCGCTCGCACTGGCGAGGGAGTGCCTAAAGTGCTTGAAGCCATTGTTGAGCGCATTCCGGCACCCACTGGCGACCCCGATGCTCCATTGCAGGCCCTGATTTTTGACTCTGTGTTCAACCCCTTCCGCGGCATCATCGTTTATTTCAAGATTGAGAACGGCAGCATCCACAAGGGCGACTTGGTGAAGTTTGTGAACACCGGCAAGCAGTATAATGCCGATGAGATTGGCGTGCTGAAGTTGCAGATGGCGCCACGCGAGGTGCTAACTACCGGCACTGTGGGATATATCATCTCAGGTATCAAGACATCGGCAGAGGTAAGAGTCGGTGACACTATCACTCATGTTGCAACGCCTTGTGAGAAAGCTATCGAAGGTTTCCAAGAGGTGAAGCCTATGGTTTTTGCTGGTGTATATCCCATCGATCCCGAAGATTTTGAGAACCTGCGCACCTCGCTTGAGAAACTGCAGCTCAACGATGCCTCGTTGACATTCACTCCTGAGTCGTCGGTGGCTCTGGGTTTTGGATTCCGTTGCGGTTTCTTGGGATTGCTACACATGGAGATTGTGCAAGAAAGGCTCGATCGCGAGTTTGACATGGACGTGATTACGACTGTGCCGAACGTGAGTTACATGGTGTATGACAA
>CALDIG010000167.1 GCA_937904375.1 uncultured Prevotellaceae bacterium | reverse complement strand
GTCATAAAAAATTTAATGACTATATAAAAGATTTAAATAAAATTTATTTAGAGCAAGAGTGTTTATGGTACGATGATTTTACACAAGCAGGTTTCGAATGGATAGATTGTGATGATGCCGATAGGAGTGTAGTTTCTTTCGTAAGAAAAAGTCCCAATGATTTTGTTATTTTTGTTTGTAATTTTACACCTGTACCATTATTAAATCATAGAATAGGTGTACCATTTGCTGGATTTTATAAAGAAATTTTTAACAGCGATGATTTAAAATACGGTGGTAGCGGAATAATAAATCAAGATATGATAATAAGTCAAAATATAAATTATAACGGGAGAGAAAACAGTATAAATATAAAAGTGCCACCTTTGGGCATTTGTGTTTTCAAAAAAAATTCTTGATGATTTAGAATCAAATAAAAAAGCACGCTATAAGTGATTTATTTTTAATATGATTTTGGTGTATAATTTTCGTTTGATTAAATTTGCACAGGGTTTATCCCTATTCAGTATTAGTATTTATATAAATGAAACGACTATGAAGAAAGTAATTGCAATACTGCTTGGAGCCTTCGCCGCTGTTGGTGTTTCGGCTCAGTCGGCATTTAATTTTGATGCAGATAATGGTGTTCGGTCTTCGTTAACCTGCGTTGACGGCACCGAGGTGAAGTTCACTGCCTATGAGGGGCAGTTCTATGTGACGAATGTGGAGGACCCCGTTTATCAGACCATCAACATCTACGTTCCTGATGGCGCTACTGGGCAGACTCCCATATTTCTGCGCACTTACGTCGGTGGCTACATGGCGTCAAAAGCAGGGCAGCCGCAAGCGGGTGACGCAACAGGCAGGGCATTGCAGGAGGGATATGTGGTGGTGATTCCTGGCACACGGGGACGCAACTCTATTGTAGGGACCACCTACACCGGGCGCGCACCGGCAGCTATCCTCGACCTGAAAGCCGCCATCCGCTACCTGCGCCATTTCGACAAACAAATGCCGGGTGATGCCGAGCGCATCATCACCGACGGAACGAGTGCCGGCGGTGCGATGTCGGCTCTTATGGGCGCCACGGGCAACAATCCTGCCTATGAGCCGCTGCTGCAGGCTATGGGAGCAGCCGACGAGCGCGACGATGTGTTTGCTAGCGTCTGTTTTTGTCCCATCACCGATCTTGACCATGCCGATATGGCATACGAATGGCTATACAACGGCACCGATTCCCGTCAGCATGGAAATCCCGATGTGCTGGCGGTGAGCAATGAGCTGAAGGCTAAGTTCCCGGCATACATCAACAGTTTGAACCTGAGGACTCCAGACGGCAGCCCGCTGACGGCCGACAATTATCTTGATTTCATTAAGCAAGAGTTGATACGTTCGGCACAGATCGCCAAGAATGCCGGCGCCGACATCCCCGACAGCATCGGCTTCAAATTCAACGCCGAAAGTGGTTTTGGAGCACCGCCCATCAATGGTGGAATGGCAGGTGACAAGCAAAAGCCACAAGGACAAATGCCTGCGATGATGCGAGGCGGAGGGAAGAAGGCTGGCGAGTACATCATCGACCTTGACATGGAGCAGTACCTGAATTACGTCGTTTCGACCCAACCACTTAAGACAGCTCCCGCCTTCGACACCAAGGGCGTGTGTGGGCAGGCAGCCTCGGGCGAGAACGAGGAATTTGGCGATGCCAGCGGCACGAGCGTCAATTTCACTGAATATGCCGCCGCGCAGACAGGATCCGTTCTCACTGATGACATCCGTGAGAACGTGCGCTTGCTGAACCCCATGAACTTCATTGGCGACGGCGAGACCGACGTGGCGCCTCACTGGTACATTCGCCACGGTTCTCGCGACCGCGACACCTCGTTCCCCATACCCCTTAACCTCGCCCTGAAGTTGCAGAACACCGGCAAGGACGTGGACTATCTGTTGGCATGGAACCGTCCGCACAGCGGAGACTACGCCCTCGACGAGCTGTTTGCCTGGATTCGCAAAATCACATCTCCAGCATCTGCCGGTGCTCAGGCAGTCATTGACAACATTATGACGCGAACCAGCATCCGCCAATTTACTGATGAGCCTGTCAACCCGCAGGATGTTGAGACGCTGCTGCGGGCAGGAATGGCGGCACCCACCGCCGTCAATGCCCAACCCTGGCATTTTGTCGCCATCACCGACAAGGCAAAGTTGAGAGAGTTGGCAGCCACCAACCGTCATGGCAAGATGCTCGAAGATGCAGCACTCGCCATCGTCGTTTGCGGCAATATGGACAAAGCCATGAAAGGCAAAGGACGTGATTTCTGGATTCAAGACTGCTCGGCGGCATCGCAGAACATTCTCTTGGCAGCCCACGCTCTAGGGCTCGGTGCGGTTTGGACGGGACTATATCCTATGGATGAACGCGTAGCCGCCGTCTCGGCAGTGCTTAAGCTCCCCGAGGATCTCGTGCCTCTCTGCACAATCGTTATTGGGCATCCTGCCGAAAGTCCCACACCAAAAGACAAGTGGAAACCAGAGAACATCTCACACAATGAATATATGAAATAAACGAGACAATTAAATGCCTCAATTACTACATACTACATGAAGAATATGAAGAGTTTTTGTTTCACAACCCATCGTTGGTCAGCCATCGCTTTTGGTGTTATCATGTTGATGATTTGCATCACAGGATGCGCAAAAGCCCAAAATCAAAGGCATGGCGGTGCTGCTCCTGACAAAAGCGGCGATTCTGCCCTAATAGAATTGAAGCAAACTGTAATTCCTCAGTTCAAGCAATTCATTTACCAGGATACTGTTACAGGAAAACAAATGGAATACAGTCTGTATATCCCCAAAGTTTACAAAGAAGGCCAAAGTTTTCCGTTAGTAATGTTCATTGCCGATGCCAGTTGCGCCGGCAAGGGCGTGCTGCGCCCGCTAGAGCAGGGATATGGCGGTTTGATATGGGCCAGTGAGAGCGACCAGCAGAGACATCCTTGTTTTGTCCTGGTTCCATCCTATACCGCAAAGGCTGTTGATGACGACTGGAGTACGACCGACGAAGTGGAAATGACAATACGCTTATTAAAATCGGTTGTCAGCAAATATGGCATTGACGAGAACAGGCTTTACACTACTGGCCAATCAATGGGTGGCATGATGTCGATGTACTACAATATCGTGCATCCCGACCTCTTTGCTGCAAGCATATTCGTAGGATGCCAGTGGGACACAAGTAAGATGGGAGGCTTTGGAACGAAAAAATTCTTCTACATCATTGCCGGGGGAGACGAGAAAGCACCTAAAGGGATGGCAGCTCTGGCAGAAGTCCTCAAAGAGAATAAGGCGAAATTTAATTCTGCTTCGTGGAGCGCCAAGTTGCCCGTGGATATACATATACAGAATGACAGCGTGAACACATTGCTAGGCAAAGGCAGCAATATCAACTTCATTGTATTTACCAAAGGTTCTGTCCTGCCAAATAACGGAAAGGGTAACGAACACATGAACTCCTTTGATTATGCCTATAAACTCACAGCAGTGAGAGATTGGTTGTTTAATCAGACGAAATAATAAATTCTGAAACGTGTGGAAAGCTATCAAAATCAAGAGAGTTTCACACGTTTCTGGTATTTTTTAGGATAAATCTTGCTGAATATCCTATGAGCCTGAATTTATCGTCTATACTGCGTCTATAGATTTTTTACTTAACAAGGGTAACTCGTTGCGGTGCAACTTGTTACCCTTGTTTTGGCGGAGAGGACAAGAATAAATTTTTGTTTTCGTCACTCTTCCGTTGGTTAGCCATCAACCACTTGCAAACTTCTTGATAACAAATTTTCGAGCCTTTCGTCTATAACACGTCTATGGATTTTGCTGCCTTTTTAGCAGCTCAACCATATCCTCCAGGAGAGCAATACGCTTATCCTTTTCCTCTATAATTTGCTCTAAAGATTTAGCCTTTCCACGCAATTCGCCAATGGTTATGTTGGCTACACTATTAGAATTGCCCACCACATTGTAACCGTAACTCTTGCTGCGCTGAAACAGCGCATCAATAGGTACATCAAAAAAATCTGCAATTTTCTCTAGTCGCTCAGCGGTGGGATTGCCGCGAACGAGCGAAGATATTGAGCCATTGGTTTGGAGATGAAGATGCTCCAATAAATCTTTGGCTTTCATTCCACGCTCTTTAAGCAACACACTGATAATTTGACCATTGTACATAGAAACCAATAATTTTAATATAATTTAACTTCGAGAAAACCAAAAATATTTTGTTGGTTTTCGCAAATATATTTAAATTTACACTCCAAAATTAACTCTATTTTTTAGAGCGACCAAATTTTTATTAACAAAAATACGATTATGGTTATTATTGACTACTACAACAAACTTGACCAAAAAGCAAAGAGTCAATTCATTAAAGATGTTATTGACATCACTGGCATCGCCTACTCCACCTTCTTCCAAAAGATGAAGAATAACACCTTCAAAAAACTGGAAGAAGAAGCCATCATGAACTATATACAAAAATGCCAAGAAGATGATCGAGAAAATTGAATTTTACAACACGCCTGATGGTTCGGTGTGTTGCAAGCCCGAGGGCAAACCGATGTTTATACTCGATGAGTCATGCAGACCACTCATCGAAGAGATGATTGTGACCATAAAAGAGCTCTACCCAGATGCTTTCAAAGCACTGAGCGAACTCTACTCTACCAGCGAGCGCAACCGCTCATTTTATGAATACCGAATTGTGCACCGCTTCATCCGCTGTAATTTTGGCGAATACGACGCACTACATGCCGATGTCGATGCCATGGGGGGCTTGCACATAGAGGAAGTGAAATGCCCCATGCGTGGAGAGTGCCGGCTTGAGGGTTGCGTTTGTCGCCCCCGACTACAGTCCACACTCTCGCCTCGAGAGCGAGAAGTTGCACTGCTTTTAGGCAAAGGCTACGACAAACTCGAGGTTGCCAATGAGCTTATGATATCGGTATACACCGTTTCACGCCATGTGGCCAACATCAAAGCTCGACTGCATTTCAAGCATACAAACCAGATTATAGCTCACTTTAAAGATCAAGACTGATATGGGATATATAGGCCATAAAATAGCTGATTGGGAAAAAGCCATCAAAAGACGAGATGATATTGAATTTGAAGAAATCTACCTCGAGGACGGTTGGGTCAATGTTGTTATCGGGACAATCATGCAACCCACCAAACGCAAGGTGCGAGGTGTTTACCGCAAGCGTAAGCGCCGTGTAAGGTGGAATTGTTTCGGTGTGTGCATGAACGCCAACGGCACAGCCAATGGCGATTTGTATAACTTTAATATCAGTCTATGAGTCCATGATCAGCGAGAGAGACATTGAACAAGTGCTGAACCGCGCAGATATTGTTGATGTCGTCGAACGATGTGGAGTGCATCTCGGCAGGGGCAATAAAGCTTGTTGCCCATTTCATAACGAGAAGACACCTTCGTTCCACGTCAACCCACGCACGCAGACGTGGCATTGTTTCGGGGGGTGTCCCCAGGGGGACAATGGCGGCGATGCCATAAGCTTCGTGATGAAGTACAAAAACCTGTCCTTCCCAGAAGCAGTGAAGGACCTGGCTCAGCAGTACGGCATCACCATCGAAGAAACACGCTCAACTAGAACAGCCGAAGAAGTTGCTGCACAACATAAGAAAGAATCTATGTTGGCAGTCAACCAATGGGCTGCCAAGTTCTATGCCGAAGCCATCACCGCCGACAATGATAAGGCTAAATTCGCCCTATCTTACGCCATTGATAAACGAGGCTGGGGTGCTGAATATGTCGCCGAGAATGGTATAGGGTTCGCTGATGGGCGACGCGACTCCCTTTATCAAGCGGCAACAAAGGAAGCACAGCCCATTGATCTTATGCTCGAGTTGGGGCTTTTAAGGCGTGACGAACACGGAGAAATCTATGACTTCTACCGTGATCGTCTAATGATACCCATACGAGATAGGTTCCGCAGGGTGATAGGCTTTACCGCTCGCGCCCTTGGCGAGAGCAAGGCGAAGTATATCAACAGCCCCACTTCAGAGGTTTATGAAAAGAAAGAGACCATTTTCGGTATAGACAATGCTATCACGTTGGGGCGACGTGAAGACATCTTCTATCTCGTGGAGGGAGCGCCAGACGTTATCAAGCTACAAGCAATAGGTGTGGCCAACACTGTCGCATCGTTGGGCGGTGCTTGGAGTGTCGCGCACTTCGAGCAGTTGAAACGTCATGCCAGCCGTGTATGCTTCATTCCTGATGCCGACCCACCTAAAAGTAACGAGAAATTAGGACCAGGGCACAAATTTGTCTGCGCCAATGGGAAAATAGCCCTGGCTGCAGGTTTAGGTGTCACGGTCAAAGAGGTGCCATTGGGCGAAGATGGTGAGAAACAAGACCCGGACTCCTACATAACCAATGTGCACGTCCTCAAAGCCATCGAAGAGAAAGACTTCATCATTTGGTATGCCGAGAAATTATTCGACGGGACCGAGACAACTGAGGCAAAAGCCGAAGTGGTGAAAGAAATCACCCAGCTGCTTGCGCAGATCGACAGCGATGTCAAGGTGCAGATGTTATTGAAGCAGCTGCAGGGTCTTTATTCAGATAAGACGATTTGGAAGTCTGCACTCACTGCCGCAAAGAAGACGAAAAAAGAGGATGAAGTTAGACAAGCCGCCGATCGCGAAAAAGCCATCGACAAGGAACACTACAAGAAATATGGCTTTTACACGGCCGGGAACTCCTACTGGTCCATCGGCAAGGAGGGCAACGAAACACGTTGGTCTAACTTCATCATCGAGCCCATGTACCACATCAAGGATGTGACCATGCCTCGCCGCATTTTCAGAATACGCAACAATTTTGGGCATGAAGAAATCATTGTCCTCAATCAGGAAGACCTTTGTTCATTGGCAAAGTTTAAGCAAAAAGTTGAAGGACTCGGCAACTACGTTTGGCTCGCCAAGGATGCCGAATTGACTAAGCTGAAGCTTTACATCTATGAGGTGGTAACTGAGGCCACAGAGGTTATTCAACTCGGTTGGCAACAAAAAGGGTTTTGGGCGTTCGGCAACGGCATCTGGTACAATGGCAAGTGGTACACCACCGATGATTACGGTGTGGTGAAACTTGACCCTGCTGTCGGCAACTACTATCTTCCAGCCAACTCAAAGATGTTCGAGAACGATCACGGCATCTTCCAGTTTGAGCGCCAGTTTGTCCACCTCAATCTCGGCACCATCACGCTCCACGAGGCGGTGACTCGTTTGGTTGATGTCTATGGCATGAACGGCAAGATTGGGTTCTGCTTCTTGTTGGCAACACTGTTTCGTGACGTGGTATTTGGGACCACTGGCCACTTCCCAATTTTAAACCTGTTTGGCAAAATTGCTTCAGGTAAGTCTGCCTTTGGCAAAACGCTGATGTCGTTCTTTGTGATGGGCTACTCAGCACCCAACATTGAGAACGCCACCATCGCAGGTTTGACGAAGACACTGGAGCAGTCATCCAATGCCCTCGTACATATCGACGAGTACAAAAACGCCATCGACTATAAGAAAGTTGAATTTCTTAAAGGTCTATGGGATGGTGTCGGTCGCACACGCATGAAGTTGAACGAGATGAACCGCAGCGAGGTTACCGAAGTGAAAGCCGGTGTGATCATGAGTGGCCAGGAGATGCCAACCGCTGACATCGCACTTTTCTCTCGTGTGCTTTTTCTGCGCTTCGACACATCCACCTTCACTGATGAAGAAGATAAAAGGTACAAGGAGTTGAAGGCGATATGCAACGATGGTCTTACGCACCTTACGCTGCAGATACTTCAATACCGAAACAAGTTCGAGAGCGACTTCCCAGGGAACTATCGAGCAGCCGCTGATGATATTCAAATTGGTCTTGATGGAGAACAGGTGCTTGAACGTATACGCCAGAACTGGGTTATTCCATTGGCAGCTCTGCGCACACTGCAAGGTGTGCTTGACATCCCTCTTGACTATAAAGATATGCTCGCCATCTGCATCAAGAACATTATCATGCAGAACAAAGAGTGCAGCACAAGCAACGAGATTTCCACATTCTGGAATGTGGTCGCCGTGCTTAACCAGTCTGGGCAAATCTTCATCAACGGAGATTTCAAAATCAAATATGTCAAGCGCTTCAAGACCGACACGACTAATGTCATCGAATGGTCACGACCAAAGCCGGTGCTGCTGCTCTGCAAAGGCAGGGTGTTCAACCTCTATCAGCGCAATGGTCGATTGACTGGTGCAAAGACCATCCCAGATGACACGCTTGACCACTATCTAAAGAACACCAAAGAGTTCATCGGCATCAAGAAGTCGGTGCGCTTCCACTCCATCATTGATGGCCGCCGTGAAATGGTCACTGTAGAAAACAATGGTACCGCACAGCCTCAATACAAAGACCGCATCGACCGCGCTTATTGCTTCGACTACGAGATGCTGAACGAGAACTACGGCATAAATCTCGAAGAAATTGTCAGCAGCGGTGCCGATGATGACTTAGAGGAACCTCGCCCGGTACCACAACCAGGCAAAATATTCGAGGGGGTGCCCGAGGGGGAGGCTCCATATTAACATTATAGTTGGTTATGCAATCCTATAAAAGAGCCCTGGTGCGTGAGCATCGGGCTTTTTTTCGCCTCGAGCAAAGGCAAAATTTTCCAAAGATTTTGTTAACTACATGAACTACACAAACTACATCGTTAAATTTCAAGCATTTAACACTAATATTCTTGCCTACATTTTGCCTACATCGCACTACATTTTGCCTACATTTTATACTATATACTACAAATTATATAGAAAAATAGAAATGTAGGCGCGGTTGTAGTCGGTTGGTTTTCTACTTATGTTGCTGATATATAGCCATGTAGCGCATTTTGTAGGCGATGTAGTACGTGTAGTGCAGCCAATCTGTCCACCAAAAATATATTTTTGTTTTCGTTCATTTATTGCCGATACAAATAAAATTTGTACCTTTGCATTGTCTATGAGCCAATTCGTCATCTATATAAAGCTTGAAAAATATCTCAGTGAGTGGCTGACCCACTCACTGGGCTGCCCTGTTCGATTCCCGAACGGCTCGAATGAGAACGCAGTGATCCGCGCCTTCATCCAGCAAACACCCGAAGGCGAAAAGCCTGAGACTGCTACCGAAGGAATGACACCAATATATATTCCCGACAGCAAAGCCAAGCCTCCCGAGAGCTACAACTATATGACCGATAGCGGCAAGAAAGCCGTGCGTGAAGCAATCATGGACCTGTTCACGCGCAATCTGTGGAACGAGCTTCGCCCTATTGACTCCATCAACATCGGGGTCAATACACGCATCGCAGCCTGGTGCGAAATGCACGGCATCGGTCTCGATCGTGTAGAGACTGTTCGGCAGAAATACTACCGCATCCGTGAAGCTTATAAAAAGCGAGGCATCAATCTGCAAAATTTCACACGAAATAATTCAGACAATGACCCATGAATTTCGGAAACGTGAACAAACCTGCACAACTCCGCACAAACTTGCACAAACTTCAACAATATGACACGACTTTTACAGAACATCAACCGCGTAGAGTTCATTGAGACTCGTTACCTGAGCAACATCGTGCTGCTGGGCAACTCAGAGGTTACGCTACAATATTGGCGCAACTTCATCGAGTTGTGTCTTGTCGGTCTTGCCAGTGTGGATGTGAGCCAAGCCATTGATAATGGCAGCCGTCTCACCACCATCAAACTCACCGCTCGCACAACAAGCGACTTCGATGTTAACCACCGCCGGCTGGCTTGGCGTGTGACCACAGTCGAAGGTGACCAGTACTTGATTGGCACTACCGAACAACCGTTCCCTGTCACTACAGTAGCCAACGACTTCCCGGACAAACCTACCGAACAAAGCGGCAAAAAAATTACTGTTTCGTGGCAAACACCGCTGAACATCCTTAAAATAAAGGGTTAATCAGTCTTTTTGCGCTTTATTCCACATCTTTATCTTTGCAACAAATTATCTTACAATGGACTATCAACTTATTATTGACGACTACATCGGCGACTGGTGGCTTGGCACTGATAAACAGAGCATCCGCCACAAGTTGGCTATGTTCAAAGGCAAACACGTGGACGCTAAGATTTCCTCGCTCGGCGGCTCACTGGATGATGGCCTTGATATCCGACAGCAGTTTATCGATCACGGCGACGTGACGGCATACCTGCATGGCTTCGTCGCTAGTGCTGCTACTGTGATTGCCATGGGTGCCAAGAAGATTGTCATGGGCAAATATGCCCTGTTCCTCGTGCATCAATGCAGTAACGCTGTCTTTGAGTATGGACAGATGAATGCAACTGATCTGCAAGCACTCATTGACCGACTGCAAAAAAACAAGGAGGATAACGAGAAAATTGACACCGTGCTTGCAGCCATGTATGCCTCTCGCTGCAAAAACCACACCCAGGAAGAATTGCTTGACCTGCTCAAAGAGAGCAAATGGCTCACTGCACAGGAAGCACTTGAATGGGGTTTCGTGGACGAAATTCTTGATGACGATGAGGAGGCTCCAGAACTGACCAACGCGCTCGCCAAAAAATTCAATGCCGCAGGGCTACCACTGACTGGGCTTGAAATTCAACCTGAACGTGGTGGACTACTTAATTCCATCCTTGACTCCTTGAAAGCAATCAAGGACATTATCACTCCAAAAGAAAAACTCGCTACGTGTGATGAAGACACTAGCACAATTATCGTGAACATGGAAAAAGAATTCAAGACCGTGGCGAGCGTGCTCAAGGTTGACACTCTCGCCAGCAAGGACGGTAAGGTGATTCTCACCACCGACCAGTTGCAGGCGATTGAAGACCGCCTGAATGATCTCGAGTCGCAGCACTCCGATGATGTCAACACCATCGCTGAGCGCGACAACACTATCAACTCTCTGGAAAAACAGGTGCAAAACCTGCAAATGGCTCCAGCGGATGAAACAAAAAAGGTTGATGAGGCTTCGGCTGACAACAAGCCCATGACCAGCAAAGACATGTATAACTCTATTAAAGACCTAATTTGATATGGGAATTATCAACATCACTCCTGAAGCTCTGTCTCTTAGCGGTGCTAAATACCGCAAAGACCTGCTCATGATGCCGGTGCATGCAATGCAAGAGACCTTGCAGTACATGACTTTGCGCCGTGGCATCCGTTATTCTGAGACCGTGGGCGAACTAACCGGCGACATCGACATGGGACCATACAGTGAGACACGTGTCGACAACGAGAAAATGGACATCAAAGGGCGCACGCTCTACACTTTCTTCGGCAGCGTGGTCAAAAAATTCTCGCCTAACAGCGTAGTGAAGTCTATCTATGACAGTGCCATCACAAAAGGTGAAGAACTGAAAAATGTGGATATCGCTCGCGCCGTGATGTCTCTACTTACCGCTAAGATTGGTCACAATCTCCAGACTCATATCTGGGATGCTGTTCGCAATGACAGCGGTTCGACAAGTGAAGACCTGTTCAACGGATTTGACACTATCACCGCCACTGAAATCTCTGGAGGTGGCATTGCCACTAATAAACACAATCTTTTTGAGTTTGAAGAGGCTATCACTGCCAATAACGCTGTTGACATCATCAAGGCGTTCTGTGAAGCAGCCAGTGAGTTCTTGGTTGACAGCGGGCAGCGTGTGAACCTCTATTGTTCGCATGCCATCTACAGAAACTACCTGAAAGACTATCAGGCTACAGTTGGGGCAATACCTTACAATACCGAGTATCGTAAGGCTGTTGTCGAGGGCTTCGAGAATGTGCACTTTGTGCCTCTGTACAACAAGGCTAACTCGCAGTTCATCCACCTCTCTCCTGCTTCCAACATGCTCGTTGGTGTTAATCAAGAGGGTGAAGAAGAAAACATCATCGTTAAGGATTACGCTCCATTCGTTCTGACATACATCGCTACGATGTTCTTCGGTGTGCAGTTTGAGAGCATCAACCCCGAGCGTCTGCTTGTTGGTAAACTTGCAGCAGCAACTAGCAATAATGCCGGTGGCGGTTCAGCTGGTGGCAGCACTTCTGGCACTGGCACACAGTCGGGTGGCGGTTCTGATGCTGGTGGCGGTTCAGCCGCTCAAAGCAAAGTCGCTACTCCTACCTTTGACCCTGCTTCTTGGACTGAGGGCGAGACCTTGACCGTTGAGCTTGCCACCGAGACCGATGGCGCAAGCATCTACTACACCACCAATGGTGACACTCCTACAGCTGAATCTACAGCCTACGACTCAACTAACAAGATTACGTTGAGCGCAACCACCACCATCAAGGCTATCGCCGTGAAGGAAGGCATGACTGCCAGTGACGTAGCAACCAAGGCTTACACCAAGCCTTAATAAAAGAAAGGAGATTGAATTATGCCAAGTAATTGCTCTAGCAACGCGCTCTATGAGAGCCTTGAACACTGCAAAGGTGCGACCGTTCTGCCCGGTCTTCGCCCTCATCTGTTCTACATCCCCAAACGTGACATCGTGACCTTCCCCGCACCGCCTAACACCGTTGCGAGTGGTGGCCACATGGGTGACCTTGCCACTATCAGCGACAACTTCGTGCTTGCCGCTGATGCCAAGTGGCATAAGATTGACATCGTGAGCAACGCCAGCAATGTGAACAGTGAAAGTCAGGGTGAAGCACCCAGCAAGACTTTCAACAACACTGGCGTGTTCAAGTACCCAGGCAACAACGCAGAGGCTGCAGCATTCTGCCGTCAGGCAAATGCCGATGACCTCGTGTACTTGTGGCCTCAGCGTGATGGTCAGTACCGCGTGCTTGGTAACTCGATGTTCGAGACCAACACCACTCCTGCCCAGGAGAGCGGTAGTGCCGAGACCGATGCCAGCGGAACAACCATCAACGTGGCTGTAACCGACATCATGCCATCACCCTTCTACACCGGTAAAATCGAGACCGAAGACGGTGACATCAGCGGCGCAGATGGCTCGCCCATCTCTGCTGGTGGCTAAAACTTATCGCGTTCAGCAAGCGTAGCCTCGGATGGACCCTTTCCCCAGGTCGGGCACCAGTCTCTAACAGTAGCCTGGACTGCCCGACCTTTTTAATTTTCTCTCATTATGGACAACAAAATCACTGAACAACTTACCGACTGGCTGAACACGCCAAAGGAGAAACGCGACATCCCAACTGGCGCAATGTTGCTGCTGCGGTTGAACAACAACCGCTTCCTATATGCCAACATCATGCGCCGACCTGAGAAGTTCGCCGACAAATTAGAGTACGAGCTGCGGAAACACTTGCGCATCCGGCTTGACGGACTTACCCGTGCGGACGTCGTAAAGCTGGAAGCACAAGTCATTCCTTCAGCTAAGAAAACGCTTGCCTCACCTCCGGCAGTCATATCTACCGATGATGAACTGCCCGAGGCTAAAGTGGCTACAGGGCGACGTGCTGACCACGACTCCCTGCCGCCTGAAGTGCAAGCGTTATGGGATAACAACCTTCGGCTGTACAAGACCATCAAGAATGTCTTTGAACAGCTGAAGACTATGGAAAAGGCACAGCCGTGCGACAGGTACGAGTATCTGAAGATACTGGATGATGCCGACCGTAAGTACCGCGCCAATCTTGAACGCTATGATCATTACGTCATCGGCAGTGAGCCTGTGTCAACAAAAGTCGCCACAGACAACACCACCAACGACAATGCTCAGCGCAAGATTAACGCGGCACGAAAAACGCTCACCAAGTATAAGAAAATTCTTGCCAAGGCAAGCATAGGTAGCGAGCGGGCCACCACCGCACGACAGAAAATCATCGCTTGTATCGATACGATACGAGAGAATGGTGGTGTGGTGGGTGCTGCCGTTACTGCCGATTTGAAGAAGCTTGGCATAGTCATTGATGACAATGCCTAAGCGTGAGGTCAATCACCTGAAACCGTTGTCAACAACGCCCTACCAGGCTTATTTTGACAACCGTTTGCAGCTCGCAGACGTGATTGCCCAGGTACTACAACAAATCGGACCGGCGGCACTCACCATCTCCACCTTCTCTACGAGCGATGGTTTCTTGCGGCGGTTGCACCGCTTTAAGACCGACGGCTTGGTGACTTCGTGCTCTCTCTATGTCGACCTGAAAGCAAGCCGTAAGACTACACTTATCGCTGGCTTTATCAAGTCGGTTTGCGATAATGTCTATCTCTGCGAGAACCACAGCAAAGTGGTGCTGCTTCACAATGATCATAATAATGTGACCATTGTGACATCGCAGAATCAGACACAGGGCAACCGCACCGAATGCGGCATCATTACTACTGATTTAGAGATTTATCAATATATCGCCAATGGATTCCTACAACTCAAAGCTTCTGCACTACCTCTCGACAGGCTTTGACCAAGATATGCTCGACCGCATCGCTGAACTGGCGGCTGCTCTAACGCCCATCAGCGAGATAGCTGCGCTGCTTGACCTCAATGAGGACATGCTGCGACTCGCCATCAACGACAAATCTTCACCGGTGCGAAAGGTATATTTCAAGGCTAAAGCCGAAACAGCTCACAAACTGCGCAAGCAAGAGATTGAACTTGCTGAGGTGGGCTCGCCCCTGGCGGTGCAGCTCACCAGTGCATACCTGCGCGATATGCAAGCCGATGAAGATTTATGATACCTGCCATTCTCGATACAGCCAAAGACTACCTTTTTGCTGATGTCAACAAAATGGAAGCAGCTGGACTGCCAGCCGTCACGCAACGCCATCTCATTAGGCTGCGTGACATCTATAACTATTGGCTGAAGTTCCCGCTCACCAAAGACCGTGACTTGGTGGCATACATCCAGCAGGTGTATGAGCTGCAACCCACGCAAGCCTACGCCGACCTGCGGTTGGTGAAGGCTCTGCTGGGTGACTTGCAGAAGTCCACCAAAGAATATCACCGCTACAGATTCATCGAAATGGTGAGCGCTGCCTACGAAATGGCACGCATCAACCGTGATGCTAAGAGCATGGTGGCTGCCGCTGACAAATATGCCAAGTACACACAGCTCGACAAAGAAGACCTCGTTGACCGTGGCTTCGATAAGATAATAATCCAGCCGTTCAAGCCTACGGATGACCCGTCGGTGGCTGGGTTCAAACCGGTGCCAAACATCCGCGAGAAGATTCAGAAGAAGATAGCCTCGTACTGGAACGAGGAAATCGAGGAAGTTGAGTTTGAGGCTGTGGAGTTCAATGAGGACGAGATTTTCAAACCAAAGCCAAAGGATGATGCAGCCGATTGAACCACAACCGTTCTACTTGAACGACATTCAGAACGAGGTTATCTATACCGGCGCAAAGGACACCATCCTCTGCGCTGGGCGTGCCTTGGGCAAGGGCGTAGTGCATGCCTTGTGGAACTTGCGCAACATGCAGCGCATGCCTGGATCTATCACTGGCATCGTTTCTCCCAACTGTAAGCGTGCGCTCACCAACACGCTGCCGTCGATGTTGGTGCATTGGGAGAAACTTGGCTACTTGCGCAATGTGCATTGGTGTATTGGCATCAAGCCTCCTAAAGCTTGGCATTGGCCCGAGCCTATCTTCCGTCCTGAGAACTATGAGAATGTGCTGTCGTTCTACAACGGCAGCATTGGCTTCATCATATCCCAGGACCGAAGCGGCACATCTAACTCTCAGTCTTACGACGCGCTCGACATCGACGAAGCTAAGTTCATCGACTTCGAGCAGCTGAAAGACGAGACGCTGCCAGCCAACCGAGGCAACCGCCAATACTTCGGCAAGCACTACTTCCACCACGGCATGCTCATCACCAGTGATATGCCAGTGACCAAGAAAGGCTCTTGGTTCCTGGAGTATGAGCACAAGTGCGACCCCGAACTGATTGAGCTGATACAAGGCACGGTCTATGAGGTTTGGCGTGTGGAGCAGAAGATTAAAGCCTTGCTCGCTGAGGGCAAGACTATCCCTGCTTGGCTGCGCTCACAGCTGCGCACGCTCAATCGTGACCTGTGCCGTATGCGCTCCGTGGCCACCTACTACCGTGAGGCATCCACCATCTACAATATGCAGGTGCTTGGCGAAGCATTCATCAACCAGCTGAAGCGTGACCTGCCACCGCTCACGTTCCAGACATCGGTGCTCTGCAAGCGCATCGGCATTGCTCGTGATGGCTTCTATTCCTCGATGACCGAGAGCAATAAGTACAGTGCCACCAACTTCTCGTACCTCGATAACCTGGAGTATCAGTTTGATAAGATTAAAGAACCTTCTTCTCTTGCCGATGCTGATGTGGACTTCAATCAGTCGTTGTGCATCGCGTTCGACTACAACGCCAATATTAACTGGCTTGTAGTGGGGCAGCCACGCAAGGCGCAACTTCTTATCCTCAAATCTTTCTTCGTCAAGTTCGAGCGCAAACTTCCCGAACTGATCGATGACTTCTGCAAGTACTACCGACACCACAAGCGTCGGGAGGTTGTGTTCTACTACGACAGCACAGCTCTCGGCTCGAACTATGCGGTGAACCGTGAAGATTTCCGATGGGTCATCATCAATGAGTTCAAGAAGCGAGGCTGGCGCGTGCGTGATGTGTATATCGGTAGACCTATGCACCACATCGAGAAGCAGCTGCTCATCAACCGCATGATGGCAGGTCATGCCAAACTGCGCCCGATGTTCAACCGTGAGAACAATGAAGACTTGCTCGTGAGCGTGCAGACCGCTGGCGTGTACAATGGTGGCAAGGATAAGCGTGGCGAGAAACTGGCAGAGACCGAAGAAGATAAATTGGAAGCTCGTACCGATGGAAGCGATGCCTTTGACACGCTCTGCATCGGGTGCGAGAAGATGCCGCAAGCCTCGTTCTCGGTAAGAGTGACTTCTTCATTCTAATTTGGGTGGTAAGTGACTCACCACAACACACCGAGAACGCCCACGGGCGCACGGCGAGCGACCGCTGGCATATTCCGCCGACCTCAAGGCGGTAAGCGGCTCGGCGGCGTAGGGCAGTGGGGGCAGAACTTTCGTTCTGACCGCAAGTTTGCGGTCAAATTGCGCTCGCAACACCCTATTTGTTAAGGGTTTTGCTCGCTGGAGTAGCGAAAGAGTTCGCTTTTACCCCTCGTGGGTCGCATCTAAAATAGGGTAAATTACCTATTTCAGAAACTTCTACGACCCACGAGTTACACCATTTTCGTGTGTTCACGAAAATGAGAGCGGTGGCAGTCTTTTTATAGACTTCCGCATTGGTTTAACTTTGCACAAAAAGCAACGATTATGCCTGATATAAATACTAAAGCAACGGTCGGCATTGAGCTGAACACCCAACCTGTTGGGCGCAAAATTGCCGAACTGGAAACGAAACTCGACAAACTGAACGAAAAAAAACGTCAGTTCGAGGCGGCTGGAGACCAAAAAGGGCTTGTCAAGATCCAAAAGGAGATTAACAAGGTCTCTCGCCAGCTTGACACCGCTCGCACCGCTTCGGAGCGGTGCAAGGCTGCTTTGGCGAAACTCAATGAGTCATCGCCAAAGGAACTGCGTCACACACTCAAACAACTGAAAGCTGACCTGGACCACATGGAGCGAGGCTCGGCGGCTTGGAAGGCTCACGTCGAAGCCATCAAGCGTGTGAAAGCCGAAATCAAGACCGTGGATGCCGAGCTTCGTGAGCACGAAGGGCTGCTGTCTCGCATCAACCGCAAAGTGAATGAGTGGGGCATGAGCATCGCCAGTGCTGCCGCTGCTTTCACCGGCTTGGTGTTCACAGCACGCCAAGCGGTGCAGGCATACGCCGATATGGAGGGCGAAATGGCGAATGTGCGCAAGTTCACCGGCATGACTGCCGACGAGGTGACCAAACTGAACGAGGAGTTCAAGAAGATTGACACACGCACCAGCCGTGAAGACCTGAACAAACTGGCGCAAGAGGCTGGCCGACTGGGTTTGCAAAGTCAAGAGGATGTGCTTGGCTTCGTCACCGCTGCCAACCAAATCAATGTGGCTCTCGATGACCTGGGTGAGGGGGCTACGCTGACGCTCTCTAAACTGACCGACATCTTTGGCGATAAAGACCGCCTCGGTGTCGAGCAGTCGCTGCTGTCGGTGGGCTCGGTCATCAATGAGCTGTCGCAGAACTGTACCGCTTCGGCTCCTTACCTGGCCCAATTCGCTCAACGCCTTGCCGGCGTGGGCAAGCAAGCGAACATGACCATTCCCGAGATTATGGGCTTCGCTGCCGTGCTTGACTCGCAGGGTCAAGCGGTGGAGATGAGCGCCACGGCTCTCTCGCAACTTATCATGAAACTGTTCCAGGATCCAGCCAAGATCGCAAAGGCTACCGGCATGGACCTGCAAAATTTCAGCAAGGTGCTGAAAGAAGATACCAACGAGGCTCTGATCATGCTGCTTGAGCGACTGAATCAACTCGGCAATATCGATGTGTTAGCTCCTATCTTCAAAGACATGGGTACCGATGGAGCGCGTGCCTCGGGGGTTCTGGCTGCTCTCGCCGGTAACATTAACGAAGTGAAGAAACAACAGATCGCCGCCAACAAGGCTTTCAAAGAGGGGACCTCGGTGACTAAGGAGTATGGCGTTCAGAACAACACTGTGCAAGCCAATCTTGATAAAGCCAAGAAAGGCTTCCACGAAATGGCGGTGGAGTTGGGCCAAAAACTCGCACCGGCCATGAAGTACGCCATCACTGGCACGAGTGCCATGATGCGTGTGCTGTCGGCGACCATATCGTTTATCTCGGAGTATAAAGTCTCGATTATTGCAATCACTGCTTCTATTGCCGGCTACACCATTGCCGTTAATGCCGCCACCATTGCCGAAAAGGCTAAAGTCGCATGGGACAAACTGATGGTATTCTGGAATGAAACAGTTAAGGCCAGTTTTATTAAATTATGGGCCACAATTAAGGCAAATCCTTATGCTGCCGTTGCTGCCGCCGTCATAGCTGTCGCTGCAGTTGTATGGGACTTGACGAAGAAAACTCGAAATTTATCTCAAGCAGAAGAAGATTTGATTTCGGTAGAGAAACGAGCAATTGATATCGCTGCGGATGAACTCTCTACACTCAAAATGCTATATAAGCGCACACAAGATGTCACAGCCTCAACTAAAGACCGAAAAGCGGCTGTCGACGAATTGCAACGCATCTACCCCGCATATTTCGCAAAGTTGTCAGATGAGGCAATCCTTGCAGGTCAGGCTGCTGACCAATATGAGAGATTGACAAATGCAATTATTGCTAAGGCTCGTGCAGAAGGAGCTCGTGAAATCATCAAGGAAAACTCCAAGAAGATTATGCAAGTGCAACAGGAGCGCGACGAGAAAGTTAATCAATTATATAAGGACTTCCCTGGGTTACAATATTACATTGCAACAGGTGGTGGTAGTGTGCTGGAACCTGGAACAGGTAGAGTGATGAGTGCCACAGAAGCTGCAACAAAATTTGATTATCCTGCCCGCATCGTTGAAACTATTGAGAAAAACACAGCTGCTGTAATTAAAGGGTATGAGGATTCTAATGAAAAACTAGCAAAGCAGGTATATGATATTGAAAGTAGCACTCCACGTGTTTCTTTTACCCCTACTGCGCCAACTCCAGCACCATATCGTCCAGGTGGTGGCGGCAGTGGAAAAGGCGGTGGAGCCCACAAATCTACCACTAACAAGGAGGATGAGGCTCTTAAAAAGATGAAGGAGGAGATTGAGGCATTGACCGCACAAAAAAACGATGATATAACGAAACTCAATGACCAATATCGCAAAGGAGATATGAAGTCATACAATGATTATGTTGAAAAGCAATATGATCGCACTAAACAATACTATGGCGATGTGCTGGCCGTATATAAGAAGTATGGGCAAGACCAGTCAAAAGATGCCGCCGATGTGCGCACCAAGCAAGCCGATGATGAGGCAAAGCACGATAAAGAGATGCTTGAGCGCAAAAAGAAGTCTCTCGAGCAACAGCGCGATGCCGACAAGATGGCCGCACAGATGCGATATTATGAGCCTGATTCTAAAATCTTCCATAATCAGCAGGCTCTTGACAATGAACTCGCCAAGATTGACATCGAGTATCTTGAGAAAGTCCGTGACTTGACGGTTAAGAACACCAAGGAACGTGCGGATGCGGAACTTGCTCTTGAGAAGGCGAAACAGGCCGAGATACTGCGGCAGCGCAAGAAAATGGATGCTGACTTGTCAGCTTGGCTATATATCTATAGCCAAAAAGGTGCCAAGGATCGCATGGATGCTGAACTGGCTGTGGTCGATGAGTTACACAAGCAAGATAAGTTAAATACTGAGGAGGTCGAGGCTGCCAAGGCTGCCATCCGCAAGAAATATCGCGACGAGGTGAACACAAAGACGGGCACGAAAGCCAAGAACCAGGACTTTGACGACGCTAAGGACACCTACGATAAGCAGATGAAGGCACTCGAGGATGCACGCAACCATGGGCTCATCTCTCAAGAGGACTACGAGAGCCGCAAGTGGCAGATTGTGCAGAACTATCACAACAAGATTGTGGAACTCATCAAAGGTCAAGGCTCGGAGTGGGCTACAATGGTCACCACGCTCGTCGAGTCTTGGAAAGCTGGCTTTGAAGACCTTGGCAGCACACTGCCCGAGAAGCTGAAGACTATCAGTGACATGGCGGCAGCCGCCTTTGCGGTGATGAACGCCGGTGTAAAATCCTACACCGACTATGCCAACGCAAGCCGTGACCTTGAACTCGCGAAAGTCGAAAAGAATTATAAAGCTCAAATTGACGCTGCCGGCAACAATGACAAGAAAAAGAAGAAACTGGAGGAGCAGAAAGAGAAAGAGATTGCTAAGATTAAGACCAAGTATGATAAACGTGCTATGGTCATCGAGATGGCGCAAGCCGTGGCATCGACAGCAATGGCTGCGATTAATGCTTATGCCAGCGCAGCGCAAGTGCCGATGATTGGTTACATACTTGGCCCGATTGCTGCCAGTATGGCCCTCGCGGCTGGAGCCCTGCAAATAGCTACTATCAAGAAGTCGCACCAGGCGCAGCAGATGGGCTACTACGAGGGTGGCTTCACAGCGCGTGATCCAAACAACCGACGTGAAGCCGGTGTGGTGCACGCCAATGAGTTCGTGGCGAACCATAATGCTGTGTCGAATCCTCAGTTGCTTCCTGTGCTTCGTCTGATAGACCAAGCGCAGCGCAACAACACAGTGGGTTCGCTCACTCGAGAAGATGTGAGTCGTGCCATCGGACAGGGTGCCATACTCGGCGATATGACTGTCGCCCAGCAACGCACCGCCGAACAGCACGACACCTCGATGGTGATGGTAGCAGCCTCCATGGAGCGGCAGACCGATGCCATCAACGAACTCAACGCTCGCCTTGCCGACGGCATTGAATCGTTCATGGTGATGGACGGCGAGCGGGGTTTTGACCGCTCATGGGAACGTTACCAGCGCATGAAAAACAATCCCAAGCGATGATATCTTAATTTCAACGTTTATATAGTAACTGATGAGTGGCGGTGCCAGTGATGGTATCGCCACTATTATTTCGCCTATGCCTCTCGGCAGGCTGGTGGGGCGTTGTGCTGCTGCGGTGGCGGTGAGTGCTGCCCACTACCGGCCCATTTCCTCGCTTCAACCATCGTGCTTCTTGCCCTTGTCACATCGTCATAATCATCTTGCAACCGTTAGAGTGGAGGTTGAACGGACTTGCATCTTAGAACTTGCACCCCCCCTCTCGCGCTCACCCCTTGACCTTGGCTTGTGGGCTCCCATCAGCGTGACCACCTCTTGGCAATTACTCGGCGCGGTTCTCTCCTCTGGCATTCATACAAAGGGTTTCGGGTCGGGCATTCGTCGGTGTCGGCACCCGCTGGGCTTGCCGGTTGTCGCCTGTATTTCCGCACTGCGTGCCCTGCCTTGCCGCCTGGGTGGTGGGAGGCGTGGCAAGCGACCAGATGTCACATTGTTCATCGTCGCGTCTGAGTGGACCATAACAAATTTTGAGAGTAATTTTTCCTTTTACACCGCAAAGTTACGGCTTGGCTCGATATGCAAGGTCAGGCGCTGTTTCAGCCGAAATCTCCAGCCCTGCGGGTAGTATTTAGCCTTGGAAAACCTTGTTGGCAATCTCACTCTTTGCTCGTCACGTGGCAGTGTAAATAAAAAATTATTCACTCTTAAAATTTCTATGTTATGGTACACATTTCAAACACTCCTGATTTCGAGAACAACGACAACATCTTCATGGCTGCTCGCTACACCTACATCCCCACCACCGTTCAGGCTGATGGCAAGGCTTGGGGCATCCGCAAGAAAGTGTGGAAATTCAAAGACGGCGACACCGCCATCTCAGCAGAGGTCGCCCAGTGGGTTAGCACGACACTCGACGAGTCTATGCCTGACCTCGAAAACTGTACCTTCGTCTGCATACCTGCAAGCAGCGAGGAGAGAACACAGATGCGCTACGAGCTATTCGCTCAAGAGGTCTGCAAGGCAACGCAGATGGCTAACGCCTACAAGCACATCAAGGTCGAGGGAACACGACTCGCTATTCACGAGCACAAGGTGTGCAAGTCTATCTCTAAGGTGCAAGTCTTGAAGTTCGACCGCCGTTTCTTCAACGGACGCAAGGTGATTATCTTCGACGATGTGATTACCAAGGGCAAGAGCTTCAGCACCATGGTTGAGTATCTCGAGGAGATGGGCGCAAAGGTGGTGGGCGGCATATTTCTCGCCGCCACCGCTTTCCAGCACAACAACGCCTAACCCACTAGCCTCTCAAACCGAGAGGCTTTTTTTTGCTCAATGTTAACAAACTGTTGAAATCTAAAATATTTTGTTGATAACTTAAATATATTGCTTACCTTTGCGACGTACTATTCTACATAGAAATAACCATTCCTGGGCTGCCTGGCTGTGAAGCTAAGCAGCCTAATTTTTTGGCACAGAATTTGCACACTCTAAAAATTAGAGTTATCTTTGCACCGTTTAAATCGTTATTTCTATGTACAGATTCATCGTTAATATATTATTGGTAGCGTGTTTCGCCCTGCCGTCGTGGGGCGAAGATGATGTGCTGCTGCGCATTGACAGCACGTTTTATTATCCAGATGTCCCCAAAGAGGTACTTGCCGAAATAGCCGAGACCTGGCTGCACAGCCGCAAAGACATCGCGTGGGGCTGGGCTGAGAAACACATTGAGGAAGACCGTATCGTGTTCTCTGGCACCCCTGACAGCTTCCATGACTACGTGCGCATAAAAAACATTTTCCTCTCGGCGGCCAGCAACTACTTACACTACAGTTTTCAAATCGCTATTCGCGATGGTGTGGTGCGTATTTGGTTCACTGACTTTGCTTATCACATGCAATCAATATATGACCCGGTTTTCATGCTATGTGAAAAGCGGCCGAAAAATATAAAGAATGTGGTAAAACCGGTATATAAACCTGTTTACAAATTCGCTTTGAAATGCTACCCAGAACGTATCGCCTCACTTCATGCCGCGCTTGATGAGGCTTTGAAAGAACCTGAGCCGCTATGGCCCATCTTCAACCGTTGACTTTCACTGACCGTTCCATCCGCGACGGCTTCTGAAACATGTTGCACAACACAAAAGTGCAAAATATTATTAAAAAATTGTGATTGATTGATTGATAGTGCTTATATTTGCAGACTAAAACAAGGATCCTGACAAGGAAGACCACTGATAACAATATCTATTATTCACTAAAAACCAACGAACTATGCATCCTATTCTTGAAAAATTGAATAATATTGATTCCTTGTCCGACAGACTTTCAAAGCTTGAGCAACGTGAAGATTTATCTCAGAAAGTTGTCAAGCTCGAAAATAACACTATTGAAATCTTGTCACAGCAGAATGAGAAATACAATTCTTTAACGGAAACTCTCAATTATATTAAGGATAAACTTGATAATGACAACAGCAAGCAGGAAATTATCGACATTCTTAGAGAAGAAAATTCAACATTAAAAAGTGAGATAGCAACTCTC
>CALDIG010000166.1 GCA_937904375.1 uncultured Prevotellaceae bacterium | reverse complement strand
CCCCAACTCGGTGACGACGATTGGCGAGGGTGCCTTCTCTAATTGCCGCGGCTTGACCTCGGTGACCATCCCCAACTCGGTGACTTCGATTGGTAAGGAAGCCTTCTATGGTTGCAGCGGCTTGACCTCGGTGACCATCCCCAACTCGGTGACTTCGATTGGCAGCGGTGCCTTCAAATATTGCACTGGCTTGACCTCGGTGACCATCCCCAACTCGGTGACGACGATTGGCAGCGGTGCCTTCGAGAATTGCACCAGCTTGACTTCGATGACCATTCCCAACTCGGTGACAAAGATTCCAGTTCTATGCTTTGAAGGATGCAGTGGCTTGACCTCGGTTACAATCCCCAACTCGGTAACAGCGATTGGTTGGCAGGCTTCTGGGGTTGCACTGGCTTAACCTCGGTGACCATCCCCAACTCGGTGACGACGATTGGCGAATATGCCTTCGAATGGTGTAGAGGCTTGACCTCGGTGACCATAGGCAACTCGGTGACATCGATTGGCAGCGGTGCCTTTGAGGATTGCAGTGGCTTGACCTCGGTGACCATACCCAACTCGGTGACTTCAATTGGCAGCTATGCCTTCGAGGATTGCAGCGGCTTGACCTCGGTGAACATCACAGATTTAGTCGCTTGGTGTAATATTAATTTTGAAAATTATTCAGCCAACCCCTTGTGTAATGCTCATAATCTTTATCTCAATGGCAACAAGGTAACAAACTTGTGGATCCCCAACTCAGTGACTAAGATTAGCGATTATGCCTTCAATGAGTGTTCTGGCTTAGATAGTATTACTTGTGAGGCTATCGAGCCTCCCACAATTTACGATAACACATTCTCTAACTATAATAGTTACCTAACGGTTCCATACGAAAGTTCATCAAGCTATCATGCATCACCTTATTGGAGAAATTTCAAAAACATATCATTTGACTGGTCCACCAACCTTTCAGTTCGTGGTGACACCATCAGAATATGCCGTGGCATAGATACTGACTTCAGCGTGCCAATCGTTATGCGCAACTCTCGTCCAATTACTGCCTTGCAGTGCGATGTGTCATCGTCAATCAGCATCAATGACGTTTTTCTAAACAACTCACGTAATGGCGGGGACCACACTCTTAGCTACTATAACGACAAGATATTGATAGCCTCGCCCACTCTCAAGAATTTCAAGGGCATTGATGGCACATTGTTCAATATCAACCTGCACACCAATTCTACAAATGCAGGAAGAGTGGGCGATATCACGTTGAATGATATAATAATGAGCACCACCGATGGAGTTGGAATCTTTAGACAAGGATACACCATCCCTGTGTATATGACCTACCTTATTGGTGACGCTAATGGCGATGGCAGTGTGGATGCCGCCGACTATGTAGTGACCTGCAACACGATTGCACTTCGCGATGTGCCAATCTTCTTTGAGGAAGCCGCTAATGTCAACCAAGACTCGCATCTTGACGTGTCGGACCTTGTGGGCATAACTCGAATAGCTCTTGGTTTGGACGCTACCCAGATGCGCGCTCCTCGCGGCAAAGCCATTCCTAGCAGTGCTGCTCCAGCTGCTACTAAACTGTCTTCTCACGACATAGACATTGCCAATGGCGAAACTACCATACTAACTATCAAGCTCAATAGCCTGATTGCCTACAAGGCAGTGCAGATGGACGTGACACTTCCGGCAGGGCTGACAATCACAGCAGCCCAACTTGGCGACCGTGCCGGTGCTCTACAGTTGATGGTAGGCGAGAGTGAAGACGGTGCCACACGCCTTGTGGCAAGCACAATGGGCGATGGAGCGATAGCCGCCGGCGACGGTGTGCTGCTCACGCTCACCCTCGCCGCCGGCAGCCAGTGGAGCGGCAATGGCACTATCTCGCTGGACAACATCATCGCCGCCACCCCAGATGCCGGGCGGCATGAGATTGAGGGCATCACCATCAATGCCACGGGAACCACTTCCGGGATTGGAACTGTTATCACTGAGGATGATAACACCCTTGTTGACGTGTATAACCTCAACGGCCAGCTGATCAGGTACAACGTCAAGCGCAGCGAAGCCGTCAAAGGCTTGCCTTCGGGTTATTACCTTATTGGCAACGAGAAAGTTTATGTGAAATAATTGCAGCTGTAGGGTCAGGGCATGCCCTGACCGCCATGCTTGACACCTGTTAACACACATCATGCCTTAAAATGCGGACACGGCATGCCGTGTCCCTACAGAGAATGGGAGCTGATGCATAGCATTTTATTACCATTCTCAAGTTTCTAAAGTTCTAAAACTTTATAAACTTGAAGGTTAGAGGTTAGAGTT
>CALDIG010000165.1 GCA_937904375.1 uncultured Prevotellaceae bacterium | reverse complement strand
TCACAGTGGCTTTGGTCTCGGTTTCGAGCGCCTTGTCCTCTTTGTGACCGGCATGGCAAACATACGCGACGTCATCGCCTTCCCCCGCACTCCCAACAACTGCGAGTTCTAAACCTCCATAAGGTATAAATTAATCCATCTAAGCGCTCAAAAAACTGGGCGCTTTTTTGTTGTCGTTAGTGCCCCTGTTTTTCTTAAAAAAGTATTGTTTGTGATGTGGTGTGATTAAAATTAAGTTAAAATCATTGCGCATTTGGCGATTAATTTCTTTATTAGGAGAAAAATTGCTACCTTTGCATGTAATTTTAAGATAACTATACACCGTTACAAATGGATTTCAATAAAGTACTTTTCATTTTGCAGGAAATCTCGCCTTATCTTCCTGAAAGCGAGATGGGCAATCTCAGTCGTCAGCTGGCGCAGCGAGTTCAGGAGAAAGGTTCTGAGGTCCGCACATTTATGCCTAAGTATGGATATGTCAACGACCGTCGCAACCAGCTGCACCCCGTGATACGACTGTCGGGAATGAACCTTATCATCGATGATATGGACCACCCGCTGATAATCAAGGTCGCCACATTGCAACCCGCTCGCTTGCAGGTGTATTTCATCTTCAGTGACGATTATTTCACTCCCGAAATCACCAAAGAACTTGAGATAAACACTCATCCCGATGACAACGACGAGCGTTCGATATTCTATGTGCGTGGCGTGCTCGAGGCAGTGAAGAAGCAGCGATGGATTCCCGGCATTATCCACTGCTGCGGCTGGATTACCGCTCTTGCTCCATTGTATATCAGAAAGATATATGGCGACGACCCCTCGTTCCGCGACTCTAAAGTTGTGATGTCGCTCTTCGATGAAGAGATGGTGAGTCCTCTCAGTGAGAGTCTTTACAAGAAACTCAAGTTTGACGGTCTGAGCGATGAGGACTTGGCTCCCATTATGGGGCGTAGCGCTAATTATGTCGATTTGATGCGTCTTGCCCTTGATCACTGTCATGCTGTGGTCCAGTGCAGCAAGAATGTCAATCCCGAAGTCCTGAAGATGGTAGAAGAGAGAGGGCTGCCGTTCCTGCCTTATGAGGAACTTGACGATGTTGCCTTTGCCGACCGTTGCATCGACTTCTATCACAGCTTGTGATGCATTGTGAGAAACGAAACCAAGTCGTTAATGAGTATTTGATTGAAGATGAGAAAGATATTATTCACAGTGTTGTCAATTCTTACTGTTGCTATTGGCTTTAACTCTTGTACCGACGATGTGATAGGTCCATCAGTCAGCGACATTCATTCGGCGGTGATAGAAGATGCCAGTTTTGCTATTAACGGAGTGACGGTGAGAAGCCCTCACTTGCGCTCGCGAAGCAGTATCCAGCTCATTGGCAAGGTGAGTGCCGACGGTTATGGCACACTCACCAGCGATGTCGTGGCTCAGTTCATGCCCACCACGATGATCGACACAGTGGGAGTGCATGGCGGTACCGACTGGGTGGACTCGTGCTTTGTGGTGATGAGAGTGAGCACTACCGATGTCATAGGCGATAAGCTGGCTCCGATGCGCATGAGCGTGTATAAGCTTAACAAGCAACTCCCAAACCCCATCTACACCGACTTTGACCCTGCGGGTTACTACAGCGACGATGACTTGATGGGCTCGGTGGCCTATTCGGCAAGCGATATGACGCTAAAAACTGAGTACTCTTCTTATGATGGCTCAAGTGTGAGCTACTACGAGATAAAGGTGCCGGTGCCAGTGAGTTATGCCCATGACATATTCAATGAGTTCAAGGCTAATCCCTCAATTTTCAAGAGTCCTACCGACTTTGCGACATTCTTCCCCGGCATTTACATCAAGAACAGTTATGGCGAGGGTCATGTGATGAATTTCTATGACATTGAGTTTGTGAGCTACTACCGCAAGTGGGAGAAGCTCAGCGAGACCAATGACACTATCTATCCTGCTATGTCACAGAGCTACATGGCGGTGACTCCCGAGGTGGTGTATAACAACAACATCTACCTCGACGCGGCACCATCGGTGATGTCGATGATTGCCAATGGCGATGCCATAGTGATGGGACCCGCGGGATATGAGGTTCAGGCCAATTTTCCCATTCAGGAGATTATTGACCGTTTCAAAGCCGACTCACAAGATGCGCTAAGTGTGCTCAACTCTTTGGCTCTTGAAATTCCTGTGAGTGAGATTACCAACAAGTATGATATCGCTCCTCCGCAGTATCTGCTCATGGTGAAAGAGAGTTATCGTGACACTTTCTTCGACAAGGACTCGTTGACCAACAATAAGGACGCATTCTATGCCGAGTATAATGACCAAGAGAATGCCTACGTCTTCACCGGTCTCAGAGACTATGCCCTCGATATCATCAACAATAAAGGAGGCATAGCTACTGAGAGCGACATGAAATTTGTGATAATGCCCATTGATGTGACAAAATATACCAACACCACATCGAGCTACTATTACTACACGTCGAGCGCGTCGTCGGAGGTTGTCACAAAGATTGCGCCTGCCGTGTCGAGACCCTGCATGGCAAAACTCAATTTGGATGAAGCAAAGATAACGCTTACATATAGTAAGCAGACGTTATATTAGCTTGCCACTCTTTAGACAAGCATCAAGCCACAATAGCTCAGTCGGTAGAGCAACGCATTCGTAACGCGTAGGTCACGGGTTCGAGTCCCGTTCGTGGCTCACTGATCCCTCTCGTGCAGCAATCGCCCGAGGGGGATTTTTTTTGCCTTTAAGTTTTTTTTAGTGCAATAAGTTTGTGTGTTGTGTTTTTTTGCCGTACCTTAGCAAGTTAAAAAGTAATATTAATATTATAATTATTTTAATGAAAAGTTTTTTTAGAGTATTATTACTTGTAATAAGTTTATTTTCAGCAAGAAATGCGGCAGCAGAGATAACTACACTCTTTGAATACCCTGTGGCTCCCGACACTTGCTCCAGTATAGAAAGTCGTTGCAACTATAGTGTTCAGCACTTCTGGGACAACTGCGAGCTTACTAAACCCTTTGCTGCCGAGAACGACAGTCTTCTTGTCGAGGCGATGATGACTTATATCGAAATTATGAAGGCCGGTGCTGATGTGAATGTGTCGTTAGGTTCGGTAAGAAACCTCATGTTCAAGTCGCAAGCCAATCACGACAACTTCTTGAAGTTGGCGACTTTCGCCGAGTATTTGCTCTACTACCATGATACCGATATTGTCGATGACCTTTACCTGACGTTTGCCCAAAGCGTGGTAGATGCGAGTTGGGTGAAGAAAGATATTCGCAACCACTATAGCGAGCAAATCAAGCGCTTGAACACCAGCAAGCTTGGAGAGCCGCTTCTCGACTTTGAATACACCTCGATAAGCGGTGCTCGCAAGCATCTGAGCGACAATCGCGCTTCGGGAGAGACCTTGTATGTGGTGATGTTCAGCGATGGCGAGAGTGGCAGTTCAATAGAGCGTATGCGTCTGAGCACCGACATTTCTTTTAACCGGCTCGTTGACGAGGGATATATCAAGGTGATAAATATCATTGTTGGTGACGTTCCCAAGCAGTGGGATGCCGACTCTCGCAGCTATAGCGAGAAATGGGAGGTGGGAGCCGTCAAAGACCTGGGCAGCAAGCTTGACATACGCATCATGCCATGTCTTTTTGTCCTCGATGAGGAGTTTAAGGTGATTGCCAAGAACAAGACTGTCAATTATCTGAAAGACTTGATTTCAAGGTAAGAAACAAAGAGAGCATTAACATTTCGGAGAAAAATAAAACACCATAAGAGAGATGACAAAGATTCCAAAATGGTTTCAGAGCCTGTTTATGATGAATGTGGGTCACACCTACAGTAACCTGTCACGCCTGTTCCTGCGATTGTTCACTGGACTCATGTTCTTGCAGCTTGGTGTGCGACAGATGATGCTCCTTAAGGAGTCGGCTTTCACGTCGATGGGCATCAGCGAGACGGCAATGGTGACAATAGTGATGATAGAAATTGTGTGCTCGGTGTTTATCATTTTAGGGCTTTTCACGCGTTTTGCTCTACTGCCCTCGATAGGTGTGATGATTTATGCCGAGACAATCTTACCAAGTGCTACAAGCATAGCCGGCGCCGACCAGCAGATGTTTTTCTTCGAGCCGGGTTACCCCATCATGTTCTTGGGAATCTTCGTGTATATGTTGCTTGCGGGACCAGGCAAGATTTCTCTCGACTACCTTGTCGCCATTCACACCATAAGCGAGAAAGATGACGAGGAAAGCGAGGTGCTCGAGAAAGCGTAGTCTAAGTGATAAATGTTAAGTGTTAAGTTTTAAGTAAGAACTAAGGACTTCGATATGAACATAGCGGTACTGGTATCGGGAGGAGTTGACAGCGCAGTGGTTGTGCATGAGCTTGTGGAGCAGGCCGAGCACGACTTGAGGCTGTTTTACATCCGCATTGGCATGGACAACGACGAGGGCGACTGCAGCGCTGAGGAAGACATCGAGATGTGCACACTCATCGCTCACCGCTACGGCTTGCCCCTCGAGGTGGTGTCGCTGCACGAGGAGTATTGGGACAACGTGATGGAATATGCGCTGCGCACCGTCAAGGCGGGCCTCACTCCCAATCCCGACATGATGTGCAACCGCATGATAAAGTTTGGATATTTCGAGCAGCGCTGGGGCAAGGACTTTGACCTCACGGCAACAGGTCATTATGCCACCACATGCGAAGTTGACGGCACTAAGTATCTTGCCACGGCAGTCGATGCCGTCAAGGACCAGACCGATTTCTTGGCACAGATCACCTATGACCAGCTGCGCCATCTCACCTTCCCGATCGGGTCGATGCCAAAGGCTCGGGTGCGTGAGATTGCTCAGCAGGTGAAGCTGCCCAACGCGAGCCGTAAGGACAGTCAGGGTATCTGCTTCTTGGGGCAGATTAACTATAACGATTTCATCCGCCGTCACTTGGGCGTGAAGAAAGGCCCTATCATCGAGATAGAGACTGGCCGCAAGCTGGGTGAGCACAATGGCTACTGGTTCCACACTATAGGTCAGCGCAAGGGATTGGGACTGAGCGGTGGACCTTGGTATGTGGTGAAGAAAAATATAATGGACAATGCCATATATGTGAGCAACGGTTACGGCACGAGCAAGCAGTATGGCCGCGAGATACACCTCGACGAGATGCACTTCATCAGCGGAAACCCATGGCAGGGGAGTGGCGACAGTCACGAAATCACTTTCAAGAACCGTCACACGCCACACTTCGCCAAGGGACATCTGTCACATATCGATGGCAATCAGTGGCTCATCGAGAGCGACGAGGACATCCAAGGCATAGCGCCAGGGCAGTTTGCCGTAATCTACGACAAAGACCAGCACCTGTGCTACGGCAGCGGAGTGATAACTCTTTAAGTGTTAAGTTGTAAGTGTTAAGTGTTAAGTTGTAAGTGTTAAGTTGTAAGTGTTAAGTTGTAAGTGTTAAGTGTTAAGTTTTAAGTGTATTCAAAAAATACTAAGATAAATGACAGAAAACAAGATAGAAATGGACGTTATGGGCATCACCTATAGCCAAATTCAGGCTGGGGCCTACGCTCTGCTGCTCAAGCAACGCGACGGCGACCTGCGTGTGCCTATTGTGGTGGGTGTGCCCGAGGCACAGGCCATTGCCATGAGGCTGGAGCATGTGATTCCGCCACGACCCTTGTCTCACGACCTGATGGTGAGCATGTTCCACGCTTTTGGCATCAGCCTCGACGAAGTGCTCATCTACAAGTTCAGCGAGGGTGTGTTTATGTCGAAACTAAAACTTTCGACCAACGACCAAGACTTGGAGCTGGAGTCTCGCACCAGTGATGCTATAGCACTCGCTTTGCGCACCAACGCTCCCATCTTCACCACTCAGGAGGTGCTCGACAAGACTGGCTTCCTCATTCAGGATGGCAAAGACGGCAAGGTGGCGGTGAAGCCCAAGCGCACCCTTAGCGACATGACGGTCGAGGAGCTGCAGAAGAAACTCAACCGCGCCGTCAAGCTCGAGAAATATGAGCTCGCCGCAAGCATCCAAAAAGCCATCAACGAGAAACTCGGCAACGAGCCGAAAACCGAAGATTTAGCTGAAGAATAATAACATAATAATAACTCAAAAAACAAAAAGCATTATGACTTTAAAAAATCGATTAATTATCATGAACTTCCTGCAATATGCTGCGTGGGGAGCTTATCTGACTTGCATGGGTATTTACTTGAAAAATGTTGGTTTAAAGGATCATATTGGTATATTCTTTGCAATGCAGGGAATAGTATCGATTTTCATGCCAGCACTTATGGGAATTGTTGCTGACAGATGGATTCAAGCGCAAAGATTACTTGGTATTTGTCATGCAGTAGCAGGAGGTTTTATGGTTGGTGCTGCTTTGTATGCCACATCAGTTGGAACTCCAGATTTCACTACTTTGTTTATCTTATACTCGATAAGTGTGGCGTTCTATATGCCTACAATATCGTTGAGTAACTCGGTTGCATATAATGGGCTAACACAAGCAGGTCTAGACACGGTTAAGGAATTCCCGCCAATTCGTGTTTTTGGAACTGTTGGTTTTATCGCAACAATGTGGTTTGTTGACCTCACTGGCATGAAATCAACTCAAAACCAGTTTATGGTTAGTGGTGTTATTAGCATAATGCTTTTCCTTTATTCCTTCACATTGCCAGTATGTCCTATCAACAAGAAAGTTGAGAAAAAAGGTATTATCGATGCTTTAGGGTTGCGTGCTATTACATTGTTTAAAAACAAGCAAATGGCAATCTTTTTTATCTTCTCTATGTTACTAGGTATGTGTTTGCAAATTACTAATGGTTTTGCCACTCCATTTATAGAAAGCTTCAAGGAAATTCCTCAATATAAAGGAGCATTCGCTGTAGATTATCCAGTAATATTATATTCAATTTCACAAATTAGTGAAACGCTCTGTATATTGCTCATTCCGTTCTTCATGAAACGCTATGGAATCAAGAGAGTGATGCTGATTGCTATGTTTGCTTGGGTGTTCCGCTTTGGTTTACTCGGTTTTGGTAATCCAGGTTTCCCTGGAGTTGCTCTGCTCATCCTATCGATGATTGTTTATGGTGTGGCATTCGACTTCTTCAATATTTCTGGTTCGCTATATGTGGAACGCACTACTGATACTTCAATTCGCTCTAGCGCTCAAGGTTTGTTTATGCTAATGACCAACGGTCTTGGAGCAACCATTGGCTCGCTTGCAGCACAAGAAATCGTGAAAAATACTGTTGTTGGACCAGGTAGTGGCTGGAGCAATGCTTGGTATATTTTTGCTGGCTTTGCATTCCTTGTTGGTATACTATTCATGTTCGTTTTCAAGGAACCACAAAAAGCTGGAGAACCAGAAACTGAAAACAAATAAAAATTACATAATAATCATTAGAATTAATTGCTCGCATTAATATTGGAGCTAATGATATTGCAACTATAGAACCAAGAGAAACATATTTCGTAAAAAAAGTTATTACACTCCAAATTACAGCAGTTATAATACCAACAGGAAATGATAAGGCTAAAATTGTTCCTATACCTGTCGCCACCGATTTTCCTCCCGTAAAATTTAAAAATATGGATTTGCTATGTCCTATAATTACAGCCAGTGCGCAAATAACCGGACTCAAACCTCTTAAATCATATTCTTTACCTA
>CALDIG010000164.1 GCA_937904375.1 uncultured Prevotellaceae bacterium | reverse complement strand
TTGCTCTAATCTCGTCTCGATAGCCGTCTGTCCAAATGCATTGGTTACAGCAGACAGTATTCTGGAAGCCGACAGCGAGTGAAAATTTCTGTGCTGTCAGTCTCCCGTTCAGATTGTCTCGGCCATAGGATTTTATTCCCACGACCGACAAGTTCAACCTGTTGCCGTTAACGTCCTTATAAATACTAGGTACGTTGATGCAAAAGGCCATTCTCTCGTAGTATTGTGTCATTTCATGTGGAAGCAATTCAGAGCTTTTCTTGTTAATCGCTTCTGGAATCCTGCCTCGAATAATATGACTTACTCTTACTTGGGGCTCATCAATTTGCTCTGACCGGTAATAGTCACGTATAGCTTGATAGGTAGCCCCGATAAATTGTGAGTGTGATAGAACCGCCTCATTATCTTTTGCGAAATTTGGTATCACACAGTCCGTCATAAGGCTTTCCACGGTTATTGGAATGGAATTAGCCTCAATGAATGGGGATGGTGTTGTGGAATCATCCCCAATGGTTTGATTGTCCACCACTTCTGCAGCTACTATAGGAAGGTAGCTCGGGTGAACGATTGCAGTTGTTTGTTCTTCCATTTTGTTCCTTACTCTTTAAAATGGTTAGTTACTTCGGCGGCGGTCTCAATTTCTGATACTCCTGCCATAATTTTTTGCTTTGTTTGATAATCGTTGCTATAGTCTCAAGCCCGATTACAATAATGTCGATAATGTTGCCCTTGTCATTTGTCGATTTCTTCTTCGTCGCACTCTTCTTCGGGGCCATCTTCATCATCGACAGTCTCTTTCTCGTCCTTTGTTTGTTTTTGTGGTCTAAAGCGGTCCCATAACTCAACACCTAAGTTTACTATGAGCATTGCCGCCGCCACAATGTTTAATGATTTAATAGTTTTCTCCATGTTTTGTCTATCTCTTGTTATTCTGTTTTAGTTAATAAATAATGTTATAATTTTCTCAATTATAAGGGTATAAGTCGAAATGAGAAAAATCAAAATCAATGCATTCTTAATCATCAAAAGTTGTAGATGTAGTGCTATAAGTCCCGAAAATAATCGAGTTATAGCTCACTATCTCGTCTCAAAAATCCTACATTCTTCTGAAAATCACCATGTTGTATTTTTGGACTTTTATGGAATTGCATTGGGGGTAGCAGCAAGAAATTTACCACATTTCTGCACTAATCTTACAAAAAACATGCTTATATTTTTCTGGAATCGGTATTTTTTGTATATTTGCAGAAAAAAATAAAGCACTTTTATGGGAATAATTGGACGAGAAAAAGAGATAGCAGAACTATATCAGTTATATGATAGCGGCAAATCAGAGTTTGTGGCAGTATATGGTCGTCGCCGTGTCGGGAAGACTTTTCTTGTTGACGAAAGTCTGAAAGGAAAAATCACTTTTCGCCATGCGGGTCTCTCTCCTGTTGACAAAGAGAACAGTAAGAACAGTTTGAAATATCAACTTCGCCAGTTCTATATTTCTCTTCAGCAACATGGCATGAAGAGGAGCAAGTGTCCTACCTCATGGATGGAGGCATTCTTTCTGTTGTCACAATTTCTCGAGAATCATGATACAGGTAAGAGGCAAGTGGTATTTCTTGATGAGCTGCCATGGCTCGACACTCCCAAATCGGGATTCATCACAGCTTTTGAGGGATTCTGGAACTCTTGGGCATGCCATCGCGACAACCTCATGCTTATTGTGTGTGGATCGGCAAACTCTTGGATGCTCAACAACTTAGTAAACAATCATGGTGGACTATATGGACGCATTACTTGGAAAATAAAGCTTCATCCATTCAAACTTTCTGAATGTGAGCTGTTTTACAAGAGTCATGGCTTAAACATGACCCGTTACGACATAGTGCAGAGCTATATGATTCTTGGTGGTATTCCTTATTACATGAGATATTTAAGAAAAGAGTTCAGCCTTGCGCAGAATCTTGACGCACTGTTCTTTGCCGAAGATGCACGATTGCGTGATGAATACAATCGCTTATTTGCATCGGTGTTTTCCAATCCCGAAGAAATGAAACGGATTGTAGAACTGCTTGCCACAAGACATTCGGGTTTCACACGCAAAGAACTGATTGATTTGGGACATTTCAAAGATAGCGGATATTTCTCTAAAATGCTTATGGCACTTATTGCAAGCGACTTCATTCAGACTTATGTGCCTTTCGGGAAATCAAAACGCGATTTAAGGTACAAGCTGACCGACCACTTCTGTCTCTTCTATCTGAGATTTGTTGAGAACAGAACTGAGCTTGACCCAGAGTTCTGGATGCATAATGTGAATGCACCGGCCATCAATAGTTGGCGTGGTATCGCTTTTGAGGAAGTCTGCTTCAATCATGTTTATCAAATCAAGGCTGCATTAAGTATACTTGGAGTGTCATCCACACAGTCGCCATTAATAATAAAAGGTGATGGTGACAAAGAGGGCACTCAGATAGACCTCATTATTAACAGAAAGGATAATGTTGCAAGCGTGTGTGAGATGAAGTTTTACAATGCACCGTTTACAGTTAATAAGGAATATCACTTCAAGATTGTCCAACGTAATAACCAATTGGCCGAACTGCTGCCTCGACATGCTTCAATACATAACGTGCTTGTCTCAACTTATGGTATCAAAGACAATGAGTACAGCGGAGACTTTCAGTCTGTGGTATGCCTTGACGATTTATTTAGATAATTGTGGAATAAAAACCGACAAAAACACGCTTATAATTTACTAGAATTGGCATTTTAACCCTGATCCCAGAAAAATATAAACACTTCTTATTTTTCGAGATTTTTTTGAAAACGGCTGAATTTTCCGAAGGTGCAAAAATCTTATTTGCCTCATTTACAGCAAATAGCATATCAAGCCATCAACAAATCCACCTAAAAAATGATTCTTGTTTTAATCATGTCATCAGCGTTTAATAAAATGAAAAAAAGAAGAGCGGGCACTATACTTCTTCAGCATAATGTCCGCTAATCTTTGAGCTCTTTCATCAAGTAGCCGACATCATTAGGTCAGCACACATGATGGAATGCAAGCGCTCGTGATGGTGGTGGCGCACTTGCTCTTCGCAAATGGCTCCGTACCATCTATATGTTGTTAAATATATTGTTACCGCCCACCGCCAGCCATAATGCCAGCAGTCCATAGGTCGGTCATTAATTGTCTATATATTAGGGTTTAAGAGGATTGAAAACGAACGCTATAATCGAACTTCTTTCAACTCTCAATATCAGCCCTCATACAATTCTTTATTACATCAATCTTTTCTTTGCGTAATAAAACTTCATCTATTCTTTTATCCCCAAGATCAAGGTCCACTAATAATTCGAATATGATAAAAGAGATTTCTCCACTTAAACTAGCATATTTACCATTTTTCTCACTTGAATGATAAGTGTTCTCTATATTTTCATATTTGACCTTTCCATGCTTGGCAAAAGCCTTATATAGTTCACGAACGATAACATGAGTGTGTTTGTTTTTAAGTATCTTGCATCTTGTAATTTCTTTATCAATACTATCGGTTTTGATTTTGCTTACGAATCGATCTTGAAAATATGGCAGAATCAAATTATGCAACAGGTCAAGGGCACGCTGGCTTGAAATATTGAAAGTTCCATTTTGTATGGTTTGTATTTTGAAACAATTCAAGTCGCTGATGGCGCTTAATTCCATTAATGCTTTAGCATCATTTAGTTCTTTTATTTGTTCGTCATTGGTGAGTTCATTGATGGTATAACTTTTATGGAGAGCTGTTTTAATGTCAAGAATCAGATCGTTTGTGAATGTGCCATCATTATTGTGCTTAAAGAATTCGTCTACAACTTGATCGAAATTAACATATATCTCTTGCAGTTTTTGTAACCTTTTGTCTTCTTGTGAAAAAACATACTTGCGATATATATAGTTATCAAATATCTCGCTCAAACGAGCAGAAAAGTGTGGAAAAGAGAATATTTTTTCGTCAAGAAGCTTAATCCTGTCTGAATTATTTTCTGTTAATTTTACATAGTCCTCTTGTGATAATCTATCTTTGTCAATAATAGGTAAACAACTCTCATTATAAACCTTGGCACAATAATCATACCATTCTTCTTGTTTAATCAAGTTGTCATCTAAACCGGAGATTTTAATTCCTCGGTCAACCATTTCCATGACCCTATCTTGGTCTTCTGAATTGGCGATTTTTTTAAAAAATTCTTCTCTTGTCATATGTATTATGAGTTAATAAAAATGAATTGGTTTAATCTTCCTTAAAATATTCGGTTGACAGATGGTTGACAGAAAATCAAAGAGAGAAACCGCATGACATTTGATTATCAATTAGTTATCTCTCTTCTTTTGTGCGCCTGATAGGAGTGAGAAGTTGCACAACAAAAAACAATAAGACATAACCATTGTTGATTTCCAGGCACTTGAGGTGTCTCAAAATATCTTATTATGTCATAACATGTCATGAACTTCAAAAAAAGGGGGAGCGCATGCTCCCCCATGTAAAAGCACTAGTGTCCACGAAAATCCGTTAACAATTCTCTGCTTCCCTCATTGCAGCTCATTTCTCGGCACATAAACCGACTCCCTACTTTTGAAATGAGTACCTTTGCCACAAACTTACAATTTGAAAGCAAAAGGACTCATGAATAGTGGACGATACATCTTTTCACAACTTTGTGATTTCCTCCCGGTGGACTATTTCAAATGGCTCGTGAAGAAGTATGAGGGCAACAAGTACGTCAAGTCTTTCACATGTTGGAACCACCTGCTGGTGTTGATTTTCGGTCAACTCTCCAACCGTGAGGGATTGCGTGACCTGACCACAACTTTGGCACCGCACAAGCGCTCATTCCACCACTTGGGCTTCGGCAAGAGTGTGACACGAAGCAATCTTGGCAAGGCCAACGAAGTGCGTGATGTGCGCATCTTCAAGGAGTTTGCCGAGAGGATGATTGCGCTTGCCCGTGAGAAGCGGGCGGGAGTGAGGGATTTCTTCCTGCGCAGCAAGGTCTATGCATTCGACTCAACGACCATATTGCTCTGCCTGTCGGTGTTCTGGTGGTGCAAGCTTCACCACAGCAAAAGCGGGGTGAAGATGCACACTCTTTATGACGTGGTGACGGACGTTCCTGCTTTCGTGGTCATCACCGACGCCTGCATTCACGACTCAAAAGTCATGGACAAAATCCCTTATGAGTGTGGGAGTTTCTATGTCTTTGACAGGGCATACATGGCGACCGAGTATCTGTGGCTCATTGAGCTGGCCAAGGCGTTCTTTGTCGTCAGAGAGAAGCACAAAATGAAGTGCAAGGTCATTGAGAACAAACAAGACATCAATACCGAGTCCGGCATCCTTGCCGACCAGATTATCATGTTCGCCGGGAACAAAACCAAGAAACAGTACCCTCGCCAGATGCGAAGGATTGTGTTTTATGATGCCGACGGAAACCGAACTTTCGTGTTCCACACCAACAACTTCGACATCAAAGCCGAGGACGTTGCATTGCTCTACAAGTATCGATGGAGAGTGGAACTGTTTTTCAAATGGCTCAAACAGCACCTCAGAATCACTGATTTCTACGGCACGAGCGAGAATGCTGTTAAGATTCAGATTTATGCCGCTTTGACGGCCTATTGCCTGGTCGCTATAATCGAGCATGAGATGAAGCTCGAAATGGACACTTACGACGTGCTGAGAATTCTCTCAACCGCGCTTTTGATGAAAATGCCGCTAAGAGACCTGCTTGACAAGAATAATTGGGCACTGGATCAGCAAGAGTCTTCCGAGGAGCAACTGACTATTGATTTTGAGTGTTCTACTTACAATCTGTAAGCAAACGGATGTGTTAAAAACTTTTCGTGGACACTAGTGATGTAAAAGGTATAAATATGCTACTTTATATATCATAAATTCAGTATTTTTTCTTCAAAAGTCAACTGAAAAATTAAGATGAAATTAATAATGAATATAGTGGTGAGATAATATTATTAATAAAATAAATTACTATCTTTGCAAAAAAAATAAACTAAAAAGAACATGAAACATATCATTACATTAATCCTCGCTTTTCTGATCTGCTTCTCTTTAAATGCTGAGGTGAGAATTCATATGGAGAAGGAGAGTGGTGTTTATAAAGTACCATGCACAGTTAATGGATTAAAAATGAAATTCATTTTTGATACTGGTGCAGCTAAGGTCTGTATTTCTTCTTCATACGCTGAAATGATGCTTGAGAATGGCTATCTCGACAAATCAGACATTAAAGGAACATCTAAATCAACAATTGCAGATGGAAGGGTTATTGACAATGTTGTAATCAACTTGAGAAAAGTAGAAATCGCTGGCCTAACCATTGAGAATGTTCCTGCTGTTGTTGTTCCCACTCAGAATGCTCCACTTCTTCTAGGGCAATCAGTAATACAAAAATTAGGCAGGGTTTCCATAGATGGTGAAGACCTTGTTATTCACAATGCAAACTTATATTCTGATGAAGAACTAGAATCATTAGTTGAAGAAGCGAATGACTACATGACTAATAAAATCTACTCGAAAGCTCTAGATTTGTATATGACCATATATAGATCTTTGGATGAAAATATAAATCCTTGGATTTTATACAATATAGGTTTTTGTTATATACAATTGGATGATAGAAGTAATGGTGAAAAATATTATCTAAAAGCGATAGAATTAGCCAATGACGATAATTCACTTTTATATGCGGCTTACCAGAAACTAACAACATCTAGTATAATGAGAAATGATTATAAGAATGCTGTGAATTATGCTCGATTATTGTTGAAATATTCAAACACTATAACGCGAGCTCATTGCCTTCATGAAATCGCTGAGGCTTATTATTGGCAGAATGATTTCTCAAATGCCCTATACTATTATAATGAAGCAATAAACGATTTCAACAATAATAAAGACAATAAAGATGTATTATACTATTCCTATGATTATATTAATAGTTTTCATCGAAAAGGTGATATCTTAATAGGTAAGCTCCACTATCAAGAGGCTCTTGATGTATATAATGAAGGAAAAAAGATTTTATCATTATATCACAAATATAGTTATGATGATACCGAAAACCTAGAACGCCTTTTAGATGAAGGAATTAGGCTTTGTCATCTTGGATTAGCAGGCTATTGAATTTAAGAAACGAACAGGTTTCTATTTAATTCTCTTAGAAGAAATAACAGATATGCTACACGTACAAAGTTCGCCATATATCAAGACTTTTCATTATGATAATGCAGATGATTTTATTAAAGCCATCTCATATAAGGGAGAGTTATATAATTTGTTTGATGAACATTATATATTTCGTGGGCATTCAACTGATAAGTATGAATTGATTCCTTCTGCTTTAAGGGGTAATTTGATTATTGATAATATAAAGAGAATTGAATCGGTTTCTGATGATGAACGAGAAAAAATAGCGTTTCTTGCCACAACAGAGTTGGCACAAGTTAAACAAGAATATAAATTGTTACAAGATTTTTTTAGAGCCTGTGACACTTGTGGCCTATACATTCCTCATATTGATTCTCTACGCAATTCATTCTATCCTGGTGTTGATGGAGAAATATTGTTTCTGAAGAACAAATGGATACCTAAGGAATATTGGGAGTTGGCGGCTCTTGCCCAACACCATGGGGTCAAAACTCGTTTACTTGATTGGACCCATGACATCTTTGTTGCGCTATATTTTGCCACAACAGGTGTTTATTATGACCCTAAAAAAAAGATTAATCCAATTGAATATTTCAAAGTTCAAAGGAAAGGCGAAGTTTATCCTCCAAAACAAAATATGGAAATATTGGCCTTGAATATAGATGTGGTAATGGCTGAACCATTAAGAATGCCACTACATATTATTCAACCTATGTATCATAATAATGATAACCTTTGCGCTCAAAAGGGGATGTTTACTTTTTGGGAGACAATTAGTCCAGGTGTTTATGATAATGAAGGAAAACTTAATGTTGGCCATAAAATAGATAGACGAACTTTAGATGTGCAACTTGATTCTTATTTAAATAAAATAAAGGCTGAAGAAAGTACTTTTCTTTATCAAATCACAATTCCACAAGATATTGCATATGGCATCTATTCTCACATTGAGAAAATGGGATATAACGCTTCAACTATATTTCCTGGCTACGATGGTGTTGCTAGATTTCTAAAAGAGCATTTCGAAATCCATAGCAAAGGAGAGAAGGTATAAAGAATCATATTGACGACCACATATAACTGCTGCGGTCGAGGTTTCTAGAACCGATAGCTTCCATGATGTGGTGCTAACAAATGGGGACAAAAAGTCACCAAAAACAATGAGAGACAACTGATGGTATCTGATTATCAATTAGTTGTCTCTTTTGTTTTGTGCGCCTGATAGGAGTGAGAAGTTGCATATCAAGAAACAACAAGACATAACGACTGTTGATTTCTAGGCATTTGATGTGTCTCAAAATATCTTATTGTGTCATAAGATGTCATGAACTGTCGAAAAAGGGGGAGCGTGCGCTCCCCCTTGTCACACTATGAATAATTATGAAGTTATTGGCTTTCTTTTTTTAACTAAAAATAGCAAAAGCTCAATCTTAAGACACTCTGCTAAAATGCTATTCTCCTATACTTTTCTGTAACATTTTGCTACAAAAATACATGTAATGCTACATTTTCTGCCTTTTGTTTAATTATGTCGTATAAAATTGGTTGGTCAGAAAAAACTATTTACTTTGTAAAAATGATCCCCCTTAAATGAAAAAGGCTAAGGCTTGCCACCTCCAAGTGGGGGCTAAATTTTGGTAAAGTACGAATTCTTAAGCAAGAGAAAATCAAGATTTTTTCGGGTCACCAGCAAACCCCTGTGTTTGTGAACCGCCTCATCCGAAGATGAGAGAGACCCTGTAAAGGAAAAATTTGGTGTCAACGACGCCTCTGACTTGCGCTCTGAAGTTCTTTATCTTTGAGTTGAGAGACTCTGCAAAAGCGTTGGTTGCTCGGTTGTTGAAGTAGTGCAGGACATCGGTGAACCTGTCCTCAATGGTATCGGAAACGGTCTCGAAGTCGTCCATGCCGGACTCCCTGGCCATGCGGCACCACTCCCTGATGCTCTCACCTGCAATGATGATGTCATCAGTCTTGTTGTTATACCTTACCCGCAGTGAATGGGCAAGAGAGTAAGCCTCCCTTATGTTGGGGAAGAGTTCAAAAAGCAACCGGGCTCGTTCCTTCTGCGATTCTGTCCATTCGCTCCCCGGCCTCATGAGCAGATAGCGTGAGCGCGTGAGCAGTTCGACCACGGTGTCACCGTTGGAGAGCCTTTCGGGTTTGTATGCTTCGTTCTTGCGTGCCGGCTTGCGTCCGCGAGGGTCCTTGCTGCCTTTCTTGCGCCGGCGCATGTTGGCCTGCTGCCGCTTCTTGAACGCTTTCTTGGCCTTGTTCTCTGCCTTGACCGCCTTGCGCTTTTCCTTCATGCGCTCGGCCTGCATCGCGTCATAGGCCAGCTTCTGGGCATGGAACCTGTCTATCACCATTTCCGCGTCGGGGAAGCATTGCTCGACAATGCTGCTCATGCTGTCGGAGAAGTCCATGGTCACCTCCTTGACCAGCTTGCGCCTGTCAAGACCTATGCGCTTGATGGCCGCAACCACATCCTCCACCTTTGTACCCTTGACAATGGCTATGAGCGTTCCCTGGTGCGCATGGCCGTCCTTGTTGGCCACGATGGTGTACAGCTCACCGCGCGAGAGCGACGTCTCGTCTATGCTCACGCACGGGCCTACGTTCTCCGGGAACACGAGCCACTGCTCGGCGTGCGCCAGCTCTTCCCATGTCCTGTAGCCGCTCAGGAAGTCCTTGTAGACGCGCTCGAACTCGTCACCCTTGATGTGATACGGTCTCTGGAGCGAACGAGCTGTAA
>CALDIG010000163.1 GCA_937904375.1 uncultured Prevotellaceae bacterium | reverse complement strand
AAGCTCGGTCTTGTTATCCACAAAGCCGTTGTAGCCGTAGCTGCCGTTGGTGCAGTACTTGGTCAATTGGTTGTAGTCACCGTTGCACCACTTGTAGGTGCTCCAGTCATACACATCCTTAGGCTCGGTCTCGCCCCAGGCGAAGTAGTCGCCATATTCCTCGGGAGCGTTGGCACCAATGTTCATCGTGGCCCACAGCGTGCCGCTGGGCAGACCCAGGTCAACGTAAGGATGCTCAACTGGTGGCTGATAGTTGCCAAGCAACACATCATATACTGCCGTGATATCACTTGATGTCACATATCCATCACCGTTTACATCAAGTCTGTTAACAGGTAATGTTTGGTCGCCATTGAGCAAGTAGTTGTAGATTGAAGTGATGTCGCTGGCGGTAACCACGCCATCGCCGTTCACGTCACCGTTCACCGCTGGCGACTGCGCCATTGCCACAGCGCACACTGCGGCCATTGCAATAAATAAAAATTTTCTTTTCATGTTGATTACATTTTGCCATTTAAGTCTCCCAAATAAGGCGGTTTATAATTAGATACAAAAGTAGCGTAGAGACTTGTTCTGGTTTATCTTATAAGCTACTTCAGAAATTTAGTTTAAAATGCCTTGAAGCTCATGTCGAGCGACTTAACGCTGTGGGTCAACGCCCCCACCGATATGTAATCCACGCCGCACTCGCCGTAAGAGCGCAGAGTATCAATAGTGATGCCGCCGCTCGACTCGGTCTCGACTTGGCCGTCAACGATTTTCACCGCCTCGCGGGTTAGCTCGGGAGTGAAGTTGTCGAACATCACGCGGTCCACGCCGCCTGTGGCAAGCGCCTCACGCAGCTCGTCGAGGTTGCGCACCTCAATCTCAATCTTCAAGTCTTTGTTGTTCTCTTTGCACCAGCGTTTTGCGCCCTCGATGGCAACGGTTATGCCGCCGGCGAAATCTACATGGTTGTCCTTGAGCAGAATCATGTCAAACAGACCGATGCGGTGGTTGCAGCCGCCGCCAATCTTCACCGCGTCTTTCTCCATGATGCGCATGCCCGGAGTGGTCTTGCGGGTGTCGAGCACTTTAGTGTGCAAGCCCTCAAGCTCTTTCTGATAGCGTGCCGTGACGGTGGCGATGCCGCTCATGCGCTGCATGATGTTGAGCATCAGGCGCTCGGTCTGCAACAGCGACTGCACCTTGCCTTCCACGATGAAAGCGATGTCGCCGGGCTTCACATGGGTGCCATCCTCAATGTAGGTCGTCATCTTCAGTTCAGGGTCAAATTTGTCAAACACCCTCCGTGCCATCTCCACCCCGGCAAGGATGCCTTCTTCCTTGATTATCAGTCTTGAGCGACCCATCTCGTCGGCAGGGATGCTGCACAAAGTGGTAGCGTCGCCATCACCAATATCCTCGGCAAACGCCACGTCAATCAACTCGTCAATCAATTCGTCTCTTGTTTTCATATCATCTATGTTTTTTGTGTTATTGAATTTCTGGCATATCGCCTTCTGGCAAAAGGAAATCTGAGGCTTTTGAACTAGAAATAACTGTTTTGCCCAGTTTTTGTTCAAGTTCTTGACGAGCGACTTTTGCAACTCGTCCGCCTTCATGAGCGACAACCGCTTGACCCTTAAATCCTACTGGGTTGTGCTGTCTGGACAATTCGGTTGCTGAAGCCTCTGCCAATGTGTTCAGTGCGATTTCAATATTCGTCATGTTGTCGCGCAGGTTTTCTTTCGTTAATCCCTTGTGACGTTTATACTGTTTCGTTGTAAAACCGCTCCAGGTCTGCGAGATAATATCAGTAAGTGTAGCGTATTGCTGTCCTTCAGTAACCCCCGAGCGTTTCCACTCATCGGTTAGTTCTTTACGCACTTCAATAGACCTTAACCGTTGGTTAATCCACTTGTCGTCATAGCCTAATCGTTGATAGTCGGCAACAGCCTGCTCAATTGACAGCTCAGGATCTTGAATCTGGTCAATGCGAGTGCTTGCCACTTGCGCCATCCATTGCTTAAAAGGCTCCGCCTTAGGTGACGGTATCGACTGGATGAGTCTGAAAAGTTGCTCTGTGTCAGCCACATCGGTCATTCGCATCTTACCATCGGCAGCACGCATTTTCAACCGGTTACAATTTGTAACCGTTTCATTTCCCTCTTTTTTTAGTCTGTTTTTCAGCACTTTCCAATAATTGCGTGCAGTTTGATAGTCTGCGCTGTCGGTTAGAATTCTCACCACATCAACAATAGAGAAATACCATTTCTCCTGCTCATCATCCCAAACGGTCCGCACTTTTTGTTCTAGGAAAAGTTGAATAGCTTGTTTTTTTACCATAATCTTGAGATTTCTTTCTGACTGCAAATATAATGCTTTTTCTAAAATTATAGCATTAATAATTGTGGATTAATTATGCACTATAGATTGCTTTATGCATTGTGCACTATTTATTCATGGTGGTAAGGCTCGCCGCGGAGGATGGTCATGGCGCGGTAGAGCTGCTCGGTGAAGATGAGGCGTATCATCTCATGGGAGAAGGTCATCATGGAGAGCGAGATTTTCTCATTAGCGCGGGCATACACCTCGGACGAGAAGCCGTAAGGTCCGCCAACGACGAAGACGAGCCGCCGCTGCACGGTCGTCATCTTCTTCTCTATGTAGCGTGCAAACTCCATCGAGGTGAACTGCTTGCCTCGCTCGTCGAGCAGAACAACATGGTCGCTGGTGTCGAGAGTGGCAAGGATATTGCGCCCCTCGGCAGCCTTCTGCTGCGCCTCGGTGAGGTTTTTGGTGTTCTTGGCATCGGCGATGTACTGTATCTCAAACGGCACATAGTGCTTTAAGCGAGAGCAATACTCCTCGATGCCCTTGCTCAGATAGCCCCCAGCCATCTTTCCAACTACCGCCAGAATAATTTTCATAATTTATAGATAGCTGACGAGCTGACAAGGGACGAGTTGACAAGGCAAATGCACAATACCATTGCCTTGTTCGCTTGTTTGTCTGTTCGCTACCATTGTCTTGTTTACTTGTTAGCTCGTAACTTGTTAGCTTGTTATTTCACAAAAAACTTTATGCCGCCAGGGTGGCAAGTCACTGTCATGTCGGTGATTTCTTCCATCGGTTCGCCGTCGATGTGATAGACATGTGGCTCCGAAGTGTGAATCTTTATCTCGCGCGCCTTGTAGGTATCCACATGGTGGTTCTTGTGAACAGTCTTGGTAAAGAGGCTGCCGCCCACGATGCCACATTCTATGCGCTTGAAGGGCTTGATGACAGTGATGTCGAGCAGGCCATCCTGAATGCTGGCATGAGGCGCGATATAGGCGTTGTTGCCATACTGCGACGCATTGGCGCACGTAATCACAAAAACGTCTTCCTCAACCACTTCGCCATCAATCTCAAAGGTGCAATGGATGGGTTTGTAGTGGGCATAGACCTGAAATGCCGTCTTCACATAATTGAGCGAGCCGCGAGTGGTGCGCTTGGCATATCGGTCGGCAATCTCGGCATCAAAGCCCATGCCGCCGGTACACACGAAGGTCTTGTCGTTGAGCGTGCAATAGTCACACACCTCCACATGGTCGTTGTTGATAATCTCTATCGCCTTTTTCATATTCATGGGAATCTCCAAGTGGCGAGCCAGACCGTTGCCTGAGCCGCAGGGGATTATCGCCAATGCCGTGTCGCTGTTGGTCAGCGCCGAAGCAGCTCCATTGACAGTTCCATCACCACCAATGGCTATCACGCCGTAGTACCCTTCCTCAACGGCCTTTGCCGCCAAGTCGCTCACACGCATCTCACGAGTCAACAGCTCGATTTTCAGGTCAAACTTATCGTGGTCAATAATATCTTCCAAAAGCTGTGGCACATGCTCCTTCTTGCTGTTGCCAGAGAAGGGATTGATGATTGCCATGAGTTTTTTACGTTCTTCCATGCTGCAAAATTAGTGCAAGTTGAGGGCAGAACAAAATGAAAAACAAAGTTTTTTCATTTTTTATGCCTCGACGCAGCCTAATTTATCGAAAATTAGTGCAAGCCGAATGAAATACAAAATTTTTTCAAATAATTGCAAACAATATAAACAAAAATCAGACGATTAGAAACGACTAGAAACAACTTTCTAGTTCATAGTTCACAGTTCATTGTTCAAATCAAACAAAGACTCCGTTATAAAAAACAACAAAAACAACAAGTTAACAACAAGCACAACAAAAATGCGATAAGCGAGATAAAGCTTGTGCTTGCGCAAAGCCTTGCGAGCGTGAGCATTTTATCTAAAAAATATTTTTTTGTTCAAGTTGTTGGTTAGTTGTGAAAGTTGTTTGATATAACTGTGTCTTTGTTACTCTTTGTTGTCTTTGTTTGAAAATAGAGTGCCTTCGTAAAAAAAACCGCAGCTTGTTATAGCCACGGTTTATCAATACTAACCTTGTTGAAGAGGTTATTTCTTCTTGCGGTCGCCATAGCGGCTCAAGAACTTATCAACACGACCAGCGGTATCGACGAGCTTCTGCTTGCCGGTGAAGAATGGGTGTGATGAGCTGGTAATCTCAAGTTTTACCAGCGGATAAGTCTTGCCATCAATCTCGATAGTCTCCTTAGTGTTCACTGTGGAGCGAGTGATGAAAACCTCTTCGTTAGACATGTCCTTGAAAGCAACTTCGCGATAGTTGTCAGGATGAATACCTTGTTTCATTTTAAATATATATTTAATGTGTTATACAATAACGGCGTTGGTAAGACACCTAAAATTGTAATGGCGCGCAAAGTTACAACATTTTTTGGGAACTGCAAAACAAATTTCTCAAAAGTAACAAAAAATGCGATTAAGTGAGTCAAAAATCAAACAAATACAACAAAAATGCGATTAAGCGAGAAAGACTATCAAACAAAAACAACAAAACCTGACAAAAAAAACAA
>CALDIG010000162.1 GCA_937904375.1 uncultured Prevotellaceae bacterium | reverse complement strand
CACCGAGATCTACACTCTTTCCCTACACGACGCTCTTCCGATCTTATTTGAAATTATTGCAATGATCGACAGCCATAAATGATTAATCTGGATACACAACGACACCGAACTAATTTCTATATGCCGGTCTCTTGTTGCTAACTATTAGCAGCGAGACGAAATAACGAGTAAATTGGTGTCAATTGTAAAGGTGTTAAAATGAATCCGAAACAAGACAAATCTTTTGGCGATATACTCTGTGTTGTTATTACAGGTGGCATTGCATTAGTCTTTTTGCTATTTCTGTTTAGCAACTGCGCTATTGATAAATTTTCATCAATAGCTATGTCTGTATGTGCATGTATTAGCCTAATCGCCTCTTTCGGTTTAATTTATGTAACAAAAAACGTAAGCGAATCTGTCAACAAATTGTCGATAGAGGCAAAAAGAGAGGACGATTATACACAAGCAATTATAAAATACAGGGATGAGCTATATAGAACTTTTCAAGAATTACGAAAACGAAACAACAATGAGTGTTTTTCAAGAATTTCTGCTATTTGCTCCAATCTTCTATATTATACTCAGAATCATCCATCGATAAAAGATAAACAAAAAATCAAACAAACAATAAATGAGTTAAAAAAACATCCTAAATCCTATGCTAAATTTGAAGAATTTGACAATGCCATTAATGATTTATTAAGTCAATAAGATGGTTGAAATATGAAATTTTTTAGTCTATTCATATTAATGTTTGTGCTGTCGTCATGTGACATCAACTCATCCAAGCATTATGATGAGGTTAAGACTTTGCACGAAGACCTTAGAGAGCGTGATGGCATGGTGTTCAGGTTAAGCGAGGAAATTGTTGACCTCTGCGACGAGATTGAGGACTCGACATTAAGAGACAGCATTGAGAGTAAGGCACAAGATATTATAGACCTCGTTTATGAGGATTATGATTACCATATTGACGGCAAGCTTGACGATATGGAAGATGAGTTTTTCAAAGACGCTTATGGCTATCCCCAATGAGAACTATATTAATAACATCTATCCTTTTACTGCTGATGGCATGCTCCAGCGGCAGCCACGAGCAAAGGCAAGAAAAAATCCATATCGCCACTGTTGCGATGAGCGACACGGTTTACATCTGCGACAGCGAGGGAGCCAAGCGTTTCCACGCCTCCGATACCTGCAAGGGCTTGTCGAACTGCGGTAGCGACATTATAACACTGACTCGTGAGGATGCAGAGGACACAGGACGAACTTATTGCCACAAATGCTATGAACGATAACAACGACATAAATACACAACGATATGGAGCTTAAAGAGTTTATAAAGACGGCGATAGCCGACATTGTCAAAGGGACAAGAGAGGCAGGCGAGGAGCTGAAAGGCGATGTGCTGCTGTGCTATCACACCGATGGGGCTTATAATGGATATCCATCAATCTCCTATAAACACAACATGAAAGAAAGGCAGGCGCCGATAACGGTTGTCGAGTTCAAGGTGCGAGTGGAGGTGGAGGAGAGATCTGCGACAGAGGGCGGTGTCAAAGCCGGTGTCTTAAATGTCGTTGGCGGAAAAATGCAAGGAGAGATTTCAAACTCCAGCATCGCCACGAACGAGATTTCTTTCGCTGTGCCTTTGGCATGGGTGCGGAAGGACAGATGAAGTCATAGTACTCTTGTGCCTTCTTGATGTCGGGTCTTGTCAATCCATCACTTGACTGCTCCAAGCAGTAGATGCGTATCTCTTTGTCGGTCTTGGGGTATTTCATTGGTCCTTTATTTAGATTGCCACAAAGATACCGGGCATCACTCAATAATGCTTTTTATTTCTTAACACATGAACGATAACAACGACATAAAGGCGGCGATCCTGGCAAAGGTCAATCACGACATGCGTGAGCGTGACAAGGCAGTACGGTCTATCTGGTATGCCATGGAGGGCAAGATGCTCTCCGAGCAAGATAGACTGTACAGAATGGGTATCAACGTCGAGGCTAAAGAATTGATGAGAGAGTTGATTGCTCTCATGAAGGAGTCTATTGAGAGTGAAACCGACTAACGAGCGACAAATTAAACTAAAAATTTAATAATACAAATTGGTAATCAATTAGAACGAATGCCTAACTCGTTCATTCACAGAAGTCATTATCAGCCGCCCAGGCTGCGGTAGAGAAGAAGTAATCACACTTCTCACAACACAAATCAAAGCGGTAGAGCCTCCCAGTGAGCGCCCTACCGCTTATTTAAAAATAACAATAAAGACTGACATGAAAACAAAAATATTACTATCGATATACCTCATGACAAACTTAGTCATGACAGCCACAAGCATCACCCCACAGCAGGCCTGCGACGCCGCCAGGAAGTTTGTGAGCCACAACGTCACATTGCGCAATCATGCCAAGCACATTACTATTCAACAAGTGAAGCCTTACGCGATTGATGACGAGAGAAATGCAAGCGTCTATGCCGTCAACTTCAGCAACAATGACGGTTTTGTGCTGGTGGGCAGCATTGACCAACACGACAATATCATAGGTTACTGCGACCACGGCACATTTGACACCGAGCAATTGCCGCCAAACATGCGCGCATGGCTCGACAGCTACATCAAGAACGCCCGACGGAGCAAAAACAACGAAAGCTCTCACAGCTTGCTTTCCACAAGCCACTACCCAACGAAATCGGCTATTGCCCCTATGCTCAAGAGCAAGTGGAACCAAGATGCACCCTATAACGACCAGTGCCCAATGTTTAACGGCAAGCACGCCCCTACAGGCTGTACTATCACGGCGATGGCTCAAATCATGTATTATCACCGTTGCCCTACTGTTGCCACAAGTGCCATTCCTGCCTACACCCCCAACAATTCAAGCGGCACAAATTATCCCGCACTCGCGGCACTGGAACCCACGACTTTTGATTGGGTCAAAATATATCCCACCTATGAAAACAATGAAGACGGCAGCGAAGTAGCACGATTGAATAAATATTTAGGCACAGCAGCCAAAACCAATTATAGCGAGAATTCAAGCGCAGCAACAGGCTATGAAGCCCTAAATGCCGTAATAAAATACTTCGGTTACGATGCCAGCGGCTATGCCTTGTGGCGCAAACAGCTAACCTATGGTGAATGACTCTATGCCGAACTGCAAGCCAAGCGCCCGATATTGTTCAGCGGCACCTCTCCCGATAATGCACACAGCTTTATCGTTGACGGATACAGCGAGGAAGACTATTTCCACGTTAATTGGGGTTGGGGTGGCACAAGCGACGGTTATTACCGAGTAGTGTTCATGGATCCAAAAGACCAGGGCTTGGGCGGCAGCGAGGGCAACGAAGCTTACACCAGCGACCAAGTGGCTTTCTTTAATGTAAAGCCTAATGATGGTGGCAGCTCATCGGCAATGTTGACTGTGCTTGACAACTGGCTTTACACCGACCCACAAGGCACAGGCGAATTTGAGACACATGACGAAACCTCAACCAGCACTTTCATTCAAGGGCATGGCTACCTGGTTTATCCCGGCATGAACAGTTTCAACCACAACGCTATCAACGGTGAGTTTGCGCTAGGCTGCCGTCTAGTTAAGAATGACGGTTCGGTGACAAGAGACTATGAATGGGCTTCAGCCAATTTTGATGCTAACTCTGGCCTCGACAACCACTCATATATTCTTTATCTAAATCCTCTTACCGACCCTGCTCTTACCGACGGTCAGTACAAGCTCCACTTCATCAGCAAGCTGAAAAATGCCGACACTTGGCAACTCGACAATGACAGCGAGGATCATTACATCGATATTCTCCTCAATCATAGCAATGGCAAGCTCACCGCCACTTCGGTATCGCGCAAGGCAAAACTCACTGTCAAGGGCGTGAAAATCGACACCCCTGTACCCACTGCGGGTCAAACTTGCGATGTCACCATCACGCTCCACAACGAGGGCGACAACACCTATCACGGCGACTTGTACTTATCGAGTAACAAGAATAGTTTAAGCATCATTGCGTGCGATGTGAAACCTAGCGAGACCGTTGACGTGAAGATGTCGTTCACACCCAAGAACTCTGGTGTGATAAACTACACGATAGAAGACATTAACGTGAGCGAACTCTACAACGGCACTATCACAGTTGCTGAGAGCAACACCACAAGCAACCTCGACCTCACCATCACTCACAATGTCACCAATGCCGTGGGAACTATCATTCCTGCTCCCAGGGCACTCATCGATGTAACAGTGACCAACAACAACGACAAGACCTACAAGGGTGAAATCAGCATCTACTGCTTCAAGTGGACTGGATCTGAATACAAATTTGTTTATAAAACCAAGGAGGAGACTATTCCTGCTCATCAAACTGTGGTTCTTCACCGCGAGTCGCCTAATCTCACAGGGGCCGAATGCTACAGCTTTACAACAATGTATATGAAAGGTGATGAGCAAATACAGCAAGATGCCGCTCCGGTTTACTACACCACAGCGTCCTATATTCTTACCTATGATGCTGACGGCGTGGAAACCACACATCTCGTAAACGATGCGTGGCAGCCCGATGCAACAGTGTGTGCGGTAGATTTGACCAATGCTCCAAGCGTGACAAGCGTCAACACATCGGCCAATCCTAACATGATGGTCATTGCAGGCGAGAACAGCAGCCTCACAGGCGACAACATCATCAAGGGCACACAGGCACAAAACGTGAAGCTAACCCACGGCTACCCCTTTTACTGCCCCATCACCTTCACAGCCAGCCACATCAGTTACACTCGCACCCAGCAGCTCAACCTTGACTCTGAGCTTGAAAAGGGTTGGAGCACTCTTGTATTGCCTTTTGCCGCGACAAGTTGCCAGGCAACAATCAACGGAGAGGTCATACCGCTCCAGTGGTACACTGCCAACACCGACGGAGACATTATGGTCACCACCTGCAAATATGAGAACGGCAGCGAGATGGAATTCAGCGTTCCCGAATCAACACTCTTGCCCAACCAACCCTACCTGCTGGGCATCCCTGCCACCACGCACCGCAGTCAATCGCTCGTGAATGTCCCCATCACATTCAGTGCCCACGATGCAGAGGTCTCTACTGCCGCTAAAGCAGTGGTCACAGGTCTCAACTACAAGATGGTTGGCACCATGATTCCACTCACCAACATGGAGAACATCTATGTGCTCAACACCGATGGCTCGGCATTTGTGGCAGGCACCACTGTTAATTCATTCAACGCCTACTTTGCGCCCATTGGATCTCAAGTGCCGGCAACCACTCTCACGATAAAACTGACTAATGGTTCCCTTTCTGGCATCAATGAGATCATCAGCAATGAGAGCAACAACCTGCAAGGTCCTTGCTACAACATCAACGGCCAGCGAGTGACACGCCCCGCCAAGGGCATTCACATTCTCAATGGCAAGAAGGTAATCTTCTAAGCGAGTTTTTATCTACGGAGTTTTGGAGGATTGGAGATCTTTTGTTCTCCTCTACTCCATGACTCCGTTGAAATTGGTGAGCGTGAGGGGCATTGCCTCGCAGCTCGTGAGCTTGTGAGTTTGTCAGCCGAATTTCGTGATTTAGAATGGTTTGCGGTACTTGTCGGGGTTGGTGTCGTCGATGATGCTGAGGTAGCTGTTGTAGCGCGACTGGCTGATGAGGCTGTTTTCTACAGCATGGCGGACAGCGCAGCCTGGCTCGTGGGTGGGGGTGCAGTTGTTGTATTTACATTCCTTCGAGACCTTGAAAATCTCTGGAAAATAGTGCGCCACCTCGCTTTTCTCGAAGTCGATGGTGCCAAAGCCTTTCACTCCCGGGGTGTCGATGATGTGACCAGCGTTGTCGCCAGGGATGTCGAGCATCTCGCTGAAGGTGGTGGTATGCATTCCCGTGTGATGCACCTCGGAGATGTCGCCCACCTTGAGCCTTGCGTCAGGCACCAGCAAGTTGATGATAGAGCTCTTCCCTACTCCCGAATTGCCGCTGAACAGGGCGGTCTTGCCACTCAGCTGCTCACGCAGCAAGTCTATGCCCTCTCCCGTGAGCACCGACATGGGAACCACCGTGTAACCAATACTCCTATATAAATATAATATGGCGTCGAGCAGCTCTCGGTCTTCGGGCTCTGTAAGCAGGTCTATCTTGTTGAAGACGATGGTTACTGGCACACGGTAGGCTTCGGCAGTAGCGAGGAAACGGTCGATGAAGACCGTGCTAGTCTCAGGATTAATGAGGGTGACCACTAGCACCGCCATGTCGATGTTGGCAGCGAGAATCTGGAACTCCCGCGAGAGGTTGCTGGCTCGGCGGGTGATGTAGTTGCGGCGAGGAAGAATCGAGCGGATAAACGCCGTGCCGTCGTCCTTGACCTCTATCTCCACGTTGTCGCCCACCGCCACAGGATTAGTGCAACGGAAACCCTTGAGGCGCAGGTTCCCCTTAATTTTGCAGTTGCGCTCGGCGCCATCATCGGTGCGCACGATGTACCAACTGCCAGTATTTTTTATAACTAATCCCTGTTGCATTTTTTTGTCAAACAATTGTTTTAGTTCTCAAGTTAACAAGTTGACGAGTTAACAAGCCAAAAGTACTGCATTGCATATTCTGCATTCTGCATTAAAGAAGCCTCTAACCTCTAACCTGCGCGAAACGCATTGCCTTGAGGCTTGTGGGGCGCTTCGCTTAAAATTTTATTAAAATTTATTATAAAATTTAATATAGTCCTCTCGCAAAGCTGCACATATCGGTGTCGCAAAGCCGCGCAAGCGCGATGTAAAAAATATTCCTGCGTAAGTAGGCTTTGTGACGAGCTTCGCTCGCAACTTTGTGAGATTATAATTAATGGCAGACTGACAACAAAATTTTAATTTAAATTTTTATTTAATTATAAGCGCGTAGCGCGCCCATGAAGCGTGGAGGGCAATTGGATCGGGGATCGGGGCCCCTCTAACCACTAACCTCTAAACTGCGCGAAGCGCTCTAAACATAATTCTGGGCGCAAAATTAGTAATTATTATTGAGAATGTAAAACGATTGCAGGCGATAAATCACAAATTATTAAATCATTGTAATGGCTATATGTTATAAAACATATAATTTTGCAGCGTTATTACAAACAAGAAGTATTACAAAAAATTGATTTTTATTATGAACGTTGAAACAATTGGTCTGTGGGCAGGCGCCGTTTGGAACTCTCTGAACGAGGCTAATGGAACCCAGGACATGAAAGGTTTGAAGAAAGTAACAAAGCTTAAAGAGAAAGAGATTTTTGCTGCTATTGGTTGGCTCGCCCGTGAAGGTAAAGTTAACGTAGCTTCTGATGAAGAAGGCAAGCAAATCGACGTTACTTTGATCTAATTTGACTAGATTTTTTTGAGGTTTATCTAAGAAAATTAGTGCAAATCTAATACAATAGAAAAAAATCATTTATTTTTATTGTTGAGGTGCCGCTTAATTTATCTAAACAAATCGGGGGTGTGTAAATCCACATCCCCGATTTGTCTTTTAACCCGAGTCGGTAATTAGTTGACAGAATCGGTTGCTCCCATTTTGTCTTCA
>CALDIG010000161.1 GCA_937904375.1 uncultured Prevotellaceae bacterium | reverse complement strand
GAAGCCTAGAGGGACCAATAAATTAAGACGCTTGCTGTAGCTGTTCCAGCCGATGACAGCTCCGAGCGGTCCCAAGATACCGCTATTGTAGAAATAGCCCAGTTGCGCTCCCCACATGGGTTTGTGGTCGAGGAGGTTTTCAATTTTATCGCTTTGCTCTGCGACGACGCCTTCGAGCAGGAGATAATGCCTACCTGAGAGCCGCTGTTGCAGTCGCAGCGACGCGCTCGCCAGTTTACTCTTGAAGAACTCGGCATGGCCGAGACCTGGTAGCGGCAGCTGCTGCGGCATAAACTTGCCATAGCTGAAGCCTCCCGCCACATTGCCCGCCATGGCTGGAATGTCGTCGCCAAAGAGGAAACGCCCCTGCACTCGCGGACGGATGTGAGTGACCGGCGTTAGGCGAAAAGTCATTTGCCACATCGCCATGAGGGTGCTGAAGCCGGAGTGACCTTTCCATTGTGCGAAGTTGTGGGTGCAATACTCGTAGGTGGCTTCAGCTCTCATGCCACGCATGGGGAAATAGTGGTTGTTCTCGCTGTTGTAGCGCAGGCGGGCATGATAGTTAAAGTAATGCTCATTAGAGCTGAAAGTCATCTCGCTGTGCTCATTCCACAATCCCTTGAAATGGTGATAATGGTCCCACCCTACTCCTATCTCGCAGTCAAAGTTCATGGCTTCGAACGAGAACAGCTTCACATTGGCGTGCTGATAGATATAGGAGAGGTTGTCGCTGCGCTTTCCGTGAGTATAGAAGTCGCTGTATTTGTACCAAATTTCGTAACTCGCCCCAATACTCTTGAAGGGTGAGGGTTGCATTTCGAAGCCCACCCGAAGCATGGAGCGCAGTCCCAACCGCAACGTCAAGTCAAGTTCTTTGCTATATTTGCCGGGCATGAAATAGCGTGCGCCCAGTTGAGCTGCAATCAAGTCCTCGTTGTCAAAGCGGAATCCCACCGCCGCCTCTATAGTATTGGTCAAATGGTCGTTAATCAAACCTTTTGGCTCAAGAGCGGGGGGGGCAGAGTGCAGAGTGGAGAGTTGAGAACCCGATCTACGATCTCCAATCCCCGTTCCACGACCACCAGCTGCCAGCGCCTTGAGCATCATGATGGTGTCCATCTTCTCACGGGTGGCTTTTTCGCCACGTTCCATCAGCGAGTCGAGGGCATTGCGTGTAAAACTACCGCTGGAGTAGCCACGAACCGGGACTCTGATCACCAGGTCGCAGTATTTTTCATTCTCCTGTGACCTGCGGCTCACGTCGCTGCCACCTGAGCGTTCCAGCACATCGATGATTTTGCTATAGCTTTTGACGGTATTGAGTTGGCGGTCAAAATTTATGCCTATGACGATGTCAGCACCCAAATGCCGCGCCACGTCGGCGGCAAAGTTGTTCTTGGCGCCTCCGTCCACCAGTTGCATGTCATTTATTCTCACCGGAGTGAAGACCCCGGGAATCGACATACTCGAGCGCAAGCTTTTCACCAGCGAGCCATGTGTGAGCACCACCTCATCATCAGTGAGAAGGTTGGTGGCGACACAAGCAAACTGCCGGGGCAAATCAGTGAGAAAGTCGATGCTGTCGGTGTAACCGTAGAGGTAGTGCTTAAACGTTTCTTCAATGTTCTCGCCGCGAAGCACGCCACCGGGTTGTGGGTCGATGTTGCCGCGCACATAGAATTCGCGTTTGTAGATATAGGTATTCTTGTCGTCACGCTCGCGCAACGTGAGGTGGCTCGCATCTTTGCTATCGAGGAAAAGCTCGCTCCAGTCCATCTGGCGGAACATCGTGGCGATGTCGTCGCTGCTGTACCCCACACTGTAGAGTGCCCCCACGATGCTCCCCATGCTGGTTCCAACCAACATATCGATAGGCATGCCCGCTTCTTCAAGCACCTTGAGAGCACCCACATGGATGGCACCAAACGCACCTCCACCGCTGAGCACCACAGCAGCCTTCTTTCGTGAGACAACGCTATCGCTGGTGACAGGGCTCGCCATCAGTGACATCGCTACTAATGACACTAACAATGACAACAATAATCTTTTCATTACTTTAAATTTCACTTTTTAGGAGCTACGTAGCTCATGTGAACACGTTCTATATCGTAACCGCCACCGTCGTACACCTTAACACGCACCAAGTAGTCGCCTGGGTCGGGGCTGTTGCGCTCGCTCATGGAGTCGAGTGTCACGTAATAGACATTGTTGAAGAACCGCTCGTCCCATTTGTGGACATGCCCACAGAAGATTGCGCTGACTCCCCACTTGTCAAACTGATTAAGCAGGAAGTAGGCCTCCTCACGTGGGAAGGTAGAGGCGAACTGCAAGTGCGAAGGCAGGAAGATGTTGGTGTGGCTGAAGACGAAGGTGTATCGGTAATCATTCTCACCGTCGAGCAAGCCTTCCTCGATCAATTCCACCTGACGCTGGCCAAGCGTGCCGCTTGCCGTGTCAAGAAAGATAAAGTGGTCGCGTATTCGACCTCCGTTTTCATTATATCCGCAGATGACATCAAACTCATAAAACGATGAGTGGAAAATATTGCTCCACAACGCCCAGCCGTTGTGAGTGAGGTCGTGGTTGCCCACTACAGGGAAGAATGGGAACTTGATGTCATTGTAATCATAGCCGAACTCGTCGTAAGGGTCGTTTTTCTTAGACCATCTCCCTAAATCATTTTTCACATAGTATTTATTCACATATCGCTCTTTGGCTTCCCGCAAGAGCGAATCAAGAACAATATAGTACTCAGGTTTTGTGTCGGCAATGTCGCCAAGATGGCAATACAGCAAGTCATTATTCTCAAGACCGATGTCAAACATCTCGTCCATTCGCCCGGGGTCGGTAGTCACATGACTGTCACCGCCCACGAGGAATGAATATTCACGTCCTCCACCCTCATCGGGTTGAACAATAATATTGTTTTGGGCATCCATCAGATATTCCTTATAATACAATTCGGACATTTTCACGCGATCTTCCACAGCGGTACCTGCCATGAGCACGCCGATGGGGCTCACTTTCTCGCAGGAAGTTTGTGTAAGTGCCACAAGGACCATTGCCGATGCTATAATAATATATTTTGCTTTCATAATTGAACTTACCATTTATATTTCAAACCTAATTTTACTGAACCCTCATATTTACTTGCCAACTGGCTCATCGAGCCTGCTGGACGGATGTTGAACTCGCCAAACAAGTTCCATTGCTCCTTAACCTTGGCATACCAACGAATGCCCCAGTTGATGTTCCAGTTCTCGTAGTAAAAGTCATCATAGTTGCGGAAGAACAACCCAAGGTTCCACGGATTATTACGGTGACGGATGTTTGCCCCAAAGCCAAAGGTAAACAGCGGCGGCTCGGTATATCCCCACCCCATAATTACATCTCTTTTATGGTAGTGGACCAGCGACTCGCCGATGCGAAAATCAACGTAAGCACTCTCCCAGGTAGCCGACAAATTATAGGCCATCTCGTGAAATCCATACTTGTGGTAGTAGTTATACATGATTTTACCATCAAAACTGATGTTGCCATACTTGACTGGCAAGCGGTACCCTCCCTGCACGTCGATGGAGAAAAGCTGCTTGCCAAACTGCATCTGCACATCACCGCCCACGTGCCAGCGCGACGTGAGGTGCCTTGTATAAGAGGCTTCAAGTCCTCCAAACCTACCGGCGACAACATTGTTGCCCCCCATCACATAGCCCGAGAGCTCATTCTTGTGCTCTCCATCGTAGGTCTTGTAAGGGATATAACTGTTTTGAGCCCATCCCATAAAAAACCATGCCGAGGCCATTAACAATAATGTAAAAATCTTTTTTGTCATATATTTTTAAAGAGTTAGTAGAATAGTAGAATAGTTAACAAGTTAACAAGTTAACAAGTTGACGAGTTAACAAGTTAACAAGCAGTTTGTATTTTAGTTAACAATAAAACAAGTATTTTTTTGAACTCATGTTCTTATGTCTCAAAGTGGAAAGTTGAGAGTAGAGAGTGGAGTAGCCGATCCCCGATCCCCGCTCTTCAATCCCCGATAACCGATTTAAAACGAGACGCATAACGCACCACCCAGCACCCACTGGTGGAGCGATTTCTTGACGCTCGACACTGCCGGGCGAGTCATGTCCCAATCTAATAGCTCCATAAACGACACCATGTCGGGCGAGAGACCCTCCATTAGCCCCAGTGGGTGATAGGTGGCAGTGAATGTCTTGCGGGAGTAGTCGTAGTCGCAGAACAAGCGCCACGAGAAATTGTTCTTGTGGGCATAAGTGAGCGAAACACCTGTGCCGAACTTCATCGAGTTAGACGCCGACACATCAATATAGTCCCAACTATAATCAGTAGTTTCATCACATATAGTAAACAACGATGCCTCGTCATTTTCAAGAGCTTCATAATTAAAGGCGAGCTGCTGGCCCGTATAACGAGCGTTGATGTCGATATCGTCCATCACGCTGCGACCAATCAACGCTTTCGCACCAATGGCAAAACGAGAAGACAACGGGTAGCTGAAATACACTCCTGCATCGGCGGCAAACTCGGTGATGTGGTCACTCTCGATGGTCAAAGCGATGTTCTGCACCGAGTTGGCAAGCAACGGGTCGGTGAAGAACTGCTGGATGTCGCTCTCCTCACTGATGGCGAACTTGCTCCAGCCGTTGATGGGGGTGGCTTTCACCCTCAACCTGCCACCAATGCCAATGTAAGGGTTGAAGAAATAAGCCCCCTCGGCACCAACTACTGTCGCCGAGCGAAACTTGAGATGCAACGGCTCTTCGTCGCTCATGCTTTCTCCGTCAAGAATCTCGGCAGGGATGTTGAAATTAAATGCCGGCAACTCCAAATTCTTGTTGCCCAGCCCAATGCCCATTGAGATAGCAAAGAACGACGGGTTGTTGCGCAAGTCGGGATAAACGCTTAAGTCGCCACGCTGCAATCCACGGTTCTTGAATAGCAAGTCCATCAAGCCGTAGCCCAATTCCACCGACAGGATACCAATGCCCGCTCCGCTAAGCACATCGCTTATCCAGTGGCGGTTGTTCAACACGCGCATCACACCGGTGGCTGTAGCCACAGTATAGGCGCCTACTGAGTACCACGGCGACCGAGTAAGCCCATACTCCTTGTGCAGAATTGTCGCAGCGAGGAAGGCGGTTGCAGTGTGGCCGCTGGGCCAAGAGTTGCGCGTGGAGCCGTCGGGACGCATCTCGCTGGCAGTGTATTTGATACCATTCACCAGCCCTGCCATAATAGCTGATGATGCCGCTGCCGATGCCCAAAAGCGTGGCCAGTCGCTACGGCTCTCCACCCCACCTATCTTCATACCGATGGTAAGTGCCAACGGCAAATACTGGGTGTAATTGTCAATCTCGTTGTGGAAATTGTACTTTATGAGACGTATCTTGGTGTTAGGGTTATTATAGTTCTGGCGGAATGCCGTCTTCTCACCCTTGGCGATAAGACCGGCAGCAAACATGGGTATTCCCACCCACGACTGGTCGTCAAGAAAGCGATAAGGTTTCACAGCGGGATTAGTGCGGCTCTTGATGAAGTTGAAATCAGGAGCATGGGGCGGCTCATAGTTTTTCACAACCACAGAGTTCGACGCCGGCGAAGACTCAACACTCTCGGTACTCAAAGCCTCATTCTGTCCATCACCCGTAACAATTGGCTGAGGCGGCTCAACGCTCTCCTTTGCAGGCAATTGATTACTGCTAATTGAGTCAGCTCGAGCCTCAACGTCTTGAGTCGAAGCCATAATGTGGCAACTCATCATCAGAGCAAGGCTGATTGATAATATTGTCTTATTCATTTGCAATAGATTTGGGAAGTTCATGTTCTATTGTTCTTTTATAATCGGAGATTGCGCTTTCTTTTAATTTAACATTCTTCTTTTCAGCAGATTTCTTTCTCTCCCTCTTCTCACGGAGGCGGTGACCCAAACTGTCGAAGAGCACGCCCACGCCCAGAATCAAGACGTTCGAAAAGAATATTACAACAACAGTGACAGTATTTTCCTCTATGTTTTGGGGGGTTAAATGAAAGAAATATAAACTTGCAAATAAAAGCACAATAAACAAACCACATAATACCGCCATATTGGCGCGCCAGAAAGTTCCCCACCATCTGTAACCGAAGAGTTGTTTATAAGTAAAAAGATAACACAACGGCATCAACAGAGAGAAGACGCCACTTATACAATCGGACAGACAATCGTAAACAAGTACCTCAGTACTCAAAAACACCAAGACAAAGAAGCCTTGAGGCAGCGTGTGCTTGGCGTTACGGGGAGAATGGCGGAACATCAGCCATGTGGGAATAAGCAGGAAGGAATTTATCAATAGCCAGCCCCAGCCAGGATTGGCATTAAACCATCTTAAAAAATCATTGACAGCATAACTGAAACTGACATCTTCAGGTCTGGTCGATGCCACTTCTACAACTGTTGCTCTTACATTATTATTCAGTTTGTCGATGAGCAAACTCACCAAGCTCACGAGGATCAGCATCTTCACTGGCGGGTAGCTCACCTGTCTCTTGCCGTTGATGTAGTCGCTTATGAAATAACCAGGACGGAAAATGAGCTGCCACAGGCTGTAAAGCAGAGACCGCGAGTGCAGCCCCCACACCTTCATCATGTCCTCGCGCACGGCGTTCCATGTGATGCGCCCCATGCCGCGCTTCTGCGAGCAATAGGGGCAATAATTCCCAATGAATTCATGACCGCAGTTCACGCAATGGCTCATCTGCGTAGAAGTCAACTCGTAGGACAATGGAGCCTTTTGCCAACGCTTAAAGCGATGCCACCAGGAGCGCATTCTAATTGTCAAATTTTTCCATTTCATTTTGATTTCTAAGTTTGACTTTGCAAAATTACCATTTATTTTATAATTTTGCAAAAGATTTCTAACTGTCATATCTATGAATATTGTAAAACGCACCATTTTTGGCGGCATTTATGTGGCACTGATTGTTGCGTCACTGCTGTTATGGGACACTTGCAAATGTCTCTTTCTTGTGTTGTTCTCGCTGTTCGTAATCTTGGGTATGAACGAGGCATCTAAGCTGCTCAACCACAAAGGCAAACCAATTCCCATTCTCATCAAGGCGATTGATGTTCTAGGGGGCTTCGGGCTCTTCGTGGCGTTTTTTGGATATTACAACCTGTACTCTCACGAGATATTGATTCTGTGTGCGTTAGCAGCCTATCTACTAGTGAGGTTTACCGTGCAGCTTTATCTATCCTCGCGCAATGCCGTCGCCGATGTGCAGCAATCACTTGGAGCACTGCTCTATGTGGCGTTTCCCATTTCTCTACTTAACACTATAGCTAGCGACTTCTCCCCCCGCATCGTGCTGGCGATGTTCATCTTCATTTGGCTCAACGACACCGGAGCATTCCTCGTGGGATGCACAATAGGTAAGCACCGCCTCTTTGAGCGCATCAGCCCCAAGAAGTCGTGGGAAGGGGTGGCAGGCGGTGCGGCTTTCGTGATTGCCGCCGCTATCGCATTTGCATGTGTACCCTGGATGAAAGAGGTGTTCAACCCCATCAATTTGAGTGTGGCGACATGGATAGCTCTTGGTGTAGTTACAGTAATCGCCTCCACGCTGGGCGACCTCTTCGAGTCACTGCTCAAGCGCACCGCCGGCGTTAAAGACTCGGGCAACATCATACCCGGTCATGGCGGCATCCTCGACCGCATCGACAGTCTCCTCTTCGTCACACTAGCTACAGTCATTATCCTGCAAATTGCCTCGGGGATGTAGAATAGAGGACAAGAGGACAAGAGGACAAGAGGACAAGAGAACAAGAGGACAAGAGAACAAGAGGACAAGAGAACAAGAGGACAAGAAGACAAGAGGACAAGAGGACAAGAGGACAAGTAATACGAACTTATGTTCTTATTCTAAGAATGAAAACAAGAGGACAAATGCATTATAGCCGATATTTCATATTATCATTTATAATACTGTGTTTAGTCACTGCGGCTTGTCACAACAAAGGCAACGAGAGCAAGTCGGCGGTCACCGATTCCATGCCGAGTGTCGCCGTGGAGAACAAACTCCCCGACACGCTACTGGTGGGCACCATCTACAGCCCCACGAGTTTCTTCATCCTTAGGGGCGACACGCTGGGCTATGACTATGAGCGCATCTGCGCCTTCGCACGCGACAACGGCATCGCCATCAGGTTTCATGTCGCCTCAAGCATGAAAGAGCTTATCTCCCTAGTGGAAAACAACAAAGTACACATCGCTGCCTACGAGATACCCATGACCGCCGAGTATAAAGAACACGTGACACATTGCGGGGAGCAGAGCATCACCTACCAGGTGCTTGTGCAACGAGCCACTCGCGACACGCTCACCAATGTCACGCAACTCGTGGGCAAGGAAGTGTATGTCATTCACGGCTCAAGCTACGAGGCACGCCTCAAGAACCTCGACAACGAGCTGGGAGGAGGCATCAAGATCCACGCTATCGACAACGACTCGCTCATCAGTGAGGACCTCATCGACATGGTAGCTAGCGGACGACTGCCCTACACCATTGCACAGAGCGACATCGCGCAAATCAACAAGACCTATAACGACAGCATCAGCATAAGCCTCAAGATAGGCTTCCCGCAACGCGCGTCGTGGGCTACAGGCAAAGACCGGCTGTGGCTTGCCAACGCCATCAACACATGGGCTGGTAACAACGCCACAATCACCAACGCCCGCGCCATCAAGCAGCGCTACTTTGAGATGAACAAGCACCACCTCGACTCGCTGCGCGCCGTCAGCGACTCGATAAACAGTATCATAAATCCGTCGAAGACCGAGACAGGCGAAATTGACTACTCCAAAATATATCAACGCCGCGCCGGCGACATTTCGGGATATGACCGGCTCTTCAAGAAATATGCGGCTACAGCAGGTGTGGAATGGACTGTACTGGCGGCGATAGCCTACGTGGAGAGTGACTTCAATCCCAACGTCGTCTCTTGGGCGGGTGCTGTGGGACTGATGCAGATAATGCCTAGCACAGCAAGGAGCTACGGATTTACAGAAGATGACCTGCGCAACCCCGAGAAGAGTGTCTATATCGCCAGCCTCATCATCAACAAGACCGACAAATTCCTTCAAAGCTACATTTCCAACCGTGCCGAACGACTAAGGTTCAATCTCGGTGCTTACAACGCCGGTGTGGGGCACATCACCGATGCCATGAAGTTGGCACAGAAATACAATAAGAACCCACATGTGTGGTATTCCAATGTAGAGGCCGCCGTGCTGTGGAAAACCCATCCCGAGTTCTACAACGACCCCGTGTGCAGCTACGGCTACTGCCGAGGCACAGAGACCGTAAACTATGTGCGACAAGTCGAGAACGCCTACCGCGTGTTCCGAAACTATGTCAACAAGAAGAAATAATGATTTAGTAACGTTTTTCTAGATGTTCTAGAATGTCTAGATTTTCTAGATAGTCTAGAACATCTAGAACCAACGGACGAGGCAGGCCTCGTCCCTACTTAACACTTAAAACTTAACACTTATAACTTATTAAAAATGGCTACACCTCACATCAATGCCCACGAGGGCGATTTCGCAAAAACAATCCTTATGCCCGGCGACCCGTTGCGCGCGCAGTTCATCGCCGAGAATTTCATCGACAACCCGCAACTTGTCACTTCGGTTAGAAATGTGCTAGGATTTACCGGCACCTATAACGGCGTGCCCATCTCGGTAATGGCAAGCGGCATGGGAATGCCCAGCATAGGCATCTACAGCTATGAGCTGTTCCAGTTCTATGGCGTGGAGAACATCATCCGCATAGGCTCGGCGGGAAGCTATACCGACAAACTCAAGGTTAAAGATGTAGTGCTTGCCGAGTCGGCCTACAGCACCTCGTCCTACGCGCAAGTACACAACGGCGAGACGAGCCACGAACTCCTCCCAAGTGAGCACATCAACAAAGTAATCTTAGCTAAGGCACAGGAGCTTGACATTAAATGCACTCCCTGCAAAGTCTATTCCAGCGACGTGTTCTATGGAGGTCCCTACAGCGAGCCATGGCAGCAGCTGCGCGAGCGCACCGGCGTTGACTGCGTGGAGATGGAGAGCTTCGCGCTCTTCCAGAACGCACGAGTGATGGGCAAGAACGCCGCTTGTCTGCTCACCATCAGCGACTCGCTGGTAGATTTCACCGCCATGAGCGCCGAAGAGCGCCAGACCAGCTTCCGCACCATGATGCATCTAGCACTAGAGTCGGCGATAGCGCTTTGATCTTACAAGAGGACAAGAGAACAAGATGACAAGAGAACAAGAGAACAAGAAAAGAGTGCTAGGCGTTGTTAAGTATTGCGCCGTACCCACGGCATTCAATCCAGTCCATCCGCAATAAACTGAAAACTGAAGACCGAAAACTGATAACCGAAAACTATAAACTATTGTCCCGCTAGCAGATACACATCATAAATTTCGCCTGGTTCCAACACGTGTAAATAACCTAATTGCTCTATTCTCTCCAGACTCTCACGCTCGCATTTCTTCACATAGACGAAATGCGGGCGGTTTCTTTTGATTTCATCATATTGAGACTCAACCATAGCATCTGTTGCCCCAAACTGCTTGGCAAAATACTTGCATCCAGGCAAACAGCCAGTCTCATCGGCAACATTAATCTCATTATTGCAGTTATAGAATGCTATGCGGGGTTCTTTCACCTTTCTCACAACATTGACGTGGCGATAGTATTCTGCGCGTTTCATCTCAAATTCTCGATTCATTTCATGTTTCACAGGTTTGAAGGTGGGCAGTTGCCAAGCTTTATAGAACGAGAATCCTCCAGCCGCCATGATTATCACCGCTACGGCAACAGCTATCGCACGCTTTGAGCGCATAAACCGCTCACCACATTTTGCGATGGCGATTAATCCAAACAAACCGAAGAACATACAACTGTAATAGTAATATATCCACTCGGCGTTCTGCACTGTGATAAGCAGGAACCAGTAGAATGCCGCAATGGGCATCCACGCATATCTCCTCACCATCAAGAACACGGTGCTTGTGCTTAGCGTCATCACAATAATCAGCCACGAAAGAACGCCGCCTTTCAACAACCATCCTATCACGTTAAACCGCGGCGGATGTGAGGAGATTTTTGTCGTCACAAGGAAATATTCCCTAATAAAGTCATCAAGGTTTCCCATGAAAGCGAATAGCACGACAAACGGCAGACACACCGCAACCGTACCTGCCAACAATCGCCATACAACAACCCTAATACCTGTCACATCCGAGAACCACGCAAGCACCAGAAGCATAATAGCGAAAAAGAATATCATCGCCGCTATCGTGAACTTTATCATCAACGTGGCACCAATCGACACGCCTATCATCCACGCCGCACGCTTGAAGCAGCAAGAAGACTGTTCACTATATTCCAATCGACTGACAGCCCACAGACTCAAAGCAATGAAAGGCTGGCAGAAGTCCTCACTTTTAGTCTCATAATGAATGAAATTATTGAAATACACCGCCAGCATAAGCAACGACACCGCCAGCGATAGACCATCGCTCTTGAGAAAGATGCGGGCAATGCGATAGTTTATAAAAGTGGTGAAGATATAGGCGACACAAGTTATCACCCACACGCCAACATAGTTGTAGTTGCTAAGCAGATAGCCTATTCCGTAGATAAGCCACAGCAGCGGACCTTTGGAGTCGCTGAAATCGACGTAGGGCACCATGCCGTTCATCCACGCCTTGCCAGCGGTGAAGTACCATGACGAGTCAATCCTGCCCCACAACTCATAGCACGGAGAGTCGATTGACAGCATCAAAAGCATCAACGGTACAAGCACGACAATGATAATCACCACCAAAAGTGATGAGAACGACACAACGCGATGTCTTTTACTGGTGGTCATCGGGCGGCGCGGCGATATAGGAATATAGCTATGATTGTATAGATTATATTAGGAATCCACATCGCTAGGCGGGGCGAGGTGTAGCCACTGAGGGCAAAGGTCTGGGTGACAGTCATAAACAGAATAT
>CALDIG010000160.1 GCA_937904375.1 uncultured Prevotellaceae bacterium | reverse complement strand
GCTTGTAGAATTACTTTTCTTGTATTTAATATTCTTATTGGTGGCTGTGGCACTGAAACCTGAATTATCATTCCCCAGCGATATGAGGCCGTAGCTGTTATTGACACTCACAATGGCATAATTGCCATAGAAAGAGCCGGCATAGTCGAACTGACCGGGGATTATCGATTTGCCGTTACTTTGGTAGCCATATTTTCCATTTCCATCCTGCTTGCTCTTCACAGTAGCAGAAGGGGTGCCTCTCCACTCACTGTCGTAGGGGACTGTCTTCGGGCGTCCTGTTTCGGCACATCCCATATAGTCAACATTTAGCTTCTTTTTGCCTACTTTATTGGTTTCTCCTGTCTCAGGATTAAGCGTATAATATATTGCTTTGTCATCATAGAGCCACGTCGAACCACGATACACGCTATAAAATCCGCACGGAACAGCAGCATTAAGTCTTATTCTTCTAGATACATCCTCAAAATTTTGATTCACTAGTTGGCAATTTCCTTTTCCGCTGCCAACCACGACGGCGTAGCCCTCGCTGAACGGCAACAGATTGACTTTGCCATACTCTTTGGCTACAGAGCCATCGATGTGCATAAAGCCTTTCTTGCCGCCGGCAAACTCTACAGTAAGAAAACCTTCGGAGCAAAATTCAAGACCTTGAATGGTATAACACTCCTTTCCCATCTTGCTATATGTGCCATTGGCTGTGAGAATGCCCTTTACGAGCTTCTTCCCGCCCATATTTTGCAACACCAGGGCACAACCCTGGTAGAAAGGCGTGATCTCATCGGCATCGACAGGAACCACTTCGGTGCCGTAGGCATTAACGACACCTGTCTTTCCATTTTTCGACACCTTGTAAATGTTATCGCCAATCTGCTCCATGCTGCTATAGGCAGGACGTACTGCCCACTGCACATATTGCGCACTCACAATCGCCTGCATCGAGGCAAGCATAATTACTACAAAAAGTATTGTTCTTCTCATCTCTAAAAATTGTTTTGTCAATCAAGTCGGTTATTTATTCAAGTTTCGCAAGTTGTTAACTTGCTTTTTATCTCTGCACCATCTTCTCAAAGCATGAGTGTCTATTCAGGGATTTTGTTTTTTCCTCACATTATTAAAAAACAAAACTCAACCATGAGTAACAAATTCAACAAAAAATTAGTTTTCGAAAAATCTTGTTTTATTTGTCAGGTTTTGTAATTTTTTGACAATGGAGACATCGCTGAATAGTTACAAGCACGAGTTATACTACTAAAGATGCTTAAAAATCTAAAATCTGTCATAACCGAGTAAAAATATTAGTTTCGCAAGTTGTAACTTGCTCACAGGTTTATATTTATGGCTTTAATGTTGAACGTATATGGCAGAACGTGAAAGGTTTATGTAGGAATGTGAGTTAAACCTCTAAACTCATGTTTATAAAGTTCAAAAAAAACTTTATAAACATGAATCAATAAACTATAGGTATATTGTTGTTGTTGTTTCTTTCAAGAATGTCCTTGCCTTTCGAGCCTTTCTCGTCCTTCTTCTCATTAGGATTTGCTTTAGGAGTAGCATTATGTTTTCCCTTAGAGGGAGAAGGCTTCTTGGCAGGAGCACCCGAACGGCGAGGCGAAACAGTCTTTTTAGGTTCTTTAGGTGTGTCGGTAGTAGATTGCTCTACTTCAATAGAAACCGGGGCCTCGGTCGATGTGGTGCTGTCAACTTTCTTCTCGCCTTCGTGATCGCTTAGTGCCCACCACACAGCCCCGCCAATGACGAGAGCCAGCAATGCCGCTCCGAGCACACACAATTTCCTTGCATTTCTATAGGGGTCCTTCACCTCATTCCAGTCAAGCTCGGCGACCTTGGCAAAACTCACTTTGTCTTTTCTCGTCACGTGCACCGGCTTGCCGCTCTCTATCCTCTTGTCATTGACAAAGGTGCCGTTATTGCTTGTGTCAGTAAGCTTCATCTTGCCCCAGAACGAGAACGCCAGCGCCGCCTGTTTGCGGCTCACCAAGTCGGTAGTGTCGGGGATAATGATGTCGCATGCGTTATTGCGGCCTATTATTAATCTTTTCATCGTTTGTGATGTTTAGGTGGGTTATACATAGATTGAGAAATCAGAAAAAAAACAGTTGTTATTATTGAAGACTCTGTTATTTACTGAACAGTCTCTTGATTCTGGAACACAGCGTTTTCTGATAACGCGAGTCGGTGAGCATATCGACCGCTATCATCGTGTGGTTATCGTGGTCACCGCTTTTCTCGGCTCCCAGTCTCTCTACCGTCTCATAGGTGGAGCGCACCATTTCCTCAAGGTTCTCGGTGCCGGTGAGCATCTCTATTATCTCGGCTTCGGGGCGGGAGTTCCAAATGCCATCGGAGCACAACACGAAGCGGTCGTTCTTGCGGTAGGGCAACTTGATGACTTTGAAGTCAACATCAGGGAGCACACCCATCGCCCTTGCAAGGATATTGCCACGGGGATGCACACGCGCCTCCTCCTCGGTGAGCGCGCCTTTTGACACCTGCTCAAACACCATGGAATGGTCGGTGGTCCTGAACACCTTGCGACTTTTTCGGAACTGGTATATTCTTGAATCGCCCACATGGGTCACATAAGCCGCCTCTCCGTCAATTGCCAGCAGCGTGAGCGTGGTTCCCATGCCTCGCAAGCTGGGTTCTTCCTGCGCCATGGTGTAAACGGCATGATTGGCATGGTTGACAGCCTCGGTAATCGCTTCGGCAATGGCGATGTCTTTGGGCTGTCGCTCCAGTGCATCAATCAGCGTCACCGCCGCAGTAGAAGATGCCATGCACCCTCCGGCATGGCCTCCCATGCCGTCGCACACGACAAACACCTGGTAACCGCCATGGCTCATGGTGTGAAAGGCTAGTGAGTCCTGGTTCTCAGAACGGCCACCCACGCATGTGTAGGTATTGAAATCGGCCCATTGCACTCTGCCGCCGCCAAACACCACGTTCTCGTTGCCTATGTTTTCTTCTTTATCCATAGTCCTAAAAAACGTTAGTCTATACCTTGTTCAAAATGGAAATTATTCATAAGAGCTGTCAATCTCCTTTATTTTCTCCTGCGCGCGCGACTGTAGGGCCACATCGCCCGATGCCTTCGCGCAATTCATCGCCTCGGTGAAATACTGCTTGGCTTTATCCCAGTCATCAACGACGATGACCTCATTGCCATGTTTCAAGCCATAATAAGAGTTGAGACCCATCTCATAAAGCACCTTGGCATTCTTGGGGTCGGCCTTGTAGGCTTTCAGCAGTAGGCTGTTGGCTGTCTTGTTGTCGGCAGCTACCACACCTTCGAGGTTCTTCTTGATCACGATGATAGAGTCGGGCATCTGCTCTTCGGAATAGATGAGGCTCTGGAGGTAGAGCGCATCGGCGTCTTTACCCTCCTTGAGATGTGCCCAGCCATCGCGGGCAGTCTCGGAGTTATACAACTCATCCATTATCTTGGCATGTTCTTTTGGGTCAGAGCCAGGGCCTCCCCCATTAGCTTTCCAAGCATAAATCCCGGCAGCAATAGCTAAAACCACCACTACGCCAGCAACATAATACCACCAGTTGGTCTTCCGTCCACCGGTGCCCACGGCATCGAGCGCCGCCCTGAATTCTGATGCCGACTGATATCTATTGTCCTGCTCCTTCTCGGTCGCCTTGGCGACTATAGAGCGGAAATCGCCCTGATGCTCCACGTTGATGATACCCTTGACAGGGGTCTTGGTGTTCTTCTGCGCATCAAGAATCTTGGTCACAGGTCCGTTAAACGGCAACTTCCCTACCAGCAACTGGTAAAGCAGGATGCCCATAGCATAGATGTCGGTAGTCTCATTCTGGTAGTTGATGTCGCCCACCACAAGCTCGGGGGCAGCATACTGCGGCTTGCCCATGAACTGCCCTGTCATCGTCAGGGAGCGGTCTTGAGTGGTGAGGCGCTCGCTAGATGTGGGGTTGTTGCCTGGCAGCTTCTTGGCAATACCGAAGTCGATGAGCTTGATCTTGCCGTCCTCGGTAATCATGATGTTAGTGGGATCTATATCGCGATGGATATAGCCTTTATCATGCAACTGCATGATACCCGAGGCTATACTCTTCATGATGATAAGAGCAAAACCGGCTCGGTCCTCCTTGTATTTATTGTAGAGGTTCTGGGCAAAGGTGATCACATGGCCGTCTTTGGCGGTAACCACACCGTTAAGCAGGTCACCGAGCATGACTCCGGTGAGCAACTCGCTCACGACATGATAGTGCGAGCGCACGGTGCCGTTTGGACCCTCGGAGGTGGTCTCGATGAAGTCGATCATCTCTACCAGGTTCTCGCTGACCATGCGTATCGAAGCCTCGCGGCGTGCCCTGTCGATTACCGACTGCGGCAGCCCGTCGAACATGAATTTAATAGCCACATCACGAGTCATTCCCGTGATTTCAGACACCTGCTTGCCACGATACACTTTTCCCATTCCGCCTTCGCCTAACGGCTCCGACGCAGTGTCAAACTCGTAGTAAACGTTCTTTTTTTGAGCATTCTTACTCCTGAGCACGATAATTGCCATATCAAATATCTTGTATTATGGTTTCGTTAGTATAATGATTTTGTTTCTTCTTAGTTGGTTTATAGAAGCTGAGTGTTGAGTCTTCCTCAGGATCTTTTGTGATGTTGGTCGAGTGATTGCCCTCAGGAACAGGCGCGGCAGCCTGTGGCACCTGCGGAACTGAAGCTTGTGGAATTGGCGCTTGAGGAATTGGCGCTTGAGGAATAGGTGCTTGAGGCACAGCCGCCACCGGTTCCAGCTCATTGACGGGATGGGCAGTCTCACGTTTTATTCTGTCAAAACCTTGAGCTACCGACAACTTATCGGCGGCATTAAACAGCGACAATACCAAAACATAATTCAGCCCTATGGTGATAATGTCACCATCAGAGCACTCCACCTTGTCAAAAGTCAACTTCTCGTTGTTGACCATTGTTCCATAACTGGAATTATTTTCCGACAGATCGGAAGAGCACACGTCTGAACTCCAGTCA
>CALDIG010000159.1 GCA_937904375.1 uncultured Prevotellaceae bacterium | reverse complement strand
GCCGCTTTAAGGAGCTGCAGAGCAAGGGCGACACCACTACGACCTTTGAGGAAGTGCTCGCCAACGTGCAGGAGCGCGACCTGCTCGACTCCACCCGCAAGGAAAGCCCCCTGCGCCAAGCCGACGACGCCCTCCTGCTCGACAACTCCCACCTCACCCTCGAAGAGCAAGACCAGTGGCTGTATGAGCAGTTTATGCTGCGCATAAACTGCTAGTTTAGAGGTTAGAGGTTAGAGTTTAGTGGGGCTTCGCACTGAAAGTTTATGCTTCGCATAAACCTCTAAACTCTAAACACTAAACACTAAACTTTTTTAAAAAACGTGTTTTTTAAAAAATTATGGACATCGAAATTGACAACGGTTCGGGCTTCTGCTTTGGGGTGACGACTGCCATCCACAAGGCCGAGGAGGAGCTTGACAAGACAGGACATCTGTTCTGCCTGGGCGACATCGTGCATAACAGCAACGAGGTGGAGCGACTCAAGCAGAAAGGCCTCGTGACCATCACCCACGAGCAGTTGCAAGAACTGCACGACGTGAAGGTGCTGCTGCGCGCCCACGGCGAACCGCCCGAGACCTACGAGACCGCCCGCCGCAACAACATCGAGATTATCGACGCCACCTGCCCCGTGGTGCTGCAGCTGCAACGCCGCATCCGCAAGAGCTACAACGAGCACCGCGACGAAGTAACCAGCTCTTCCTCTGTAGGGACAAGGCGTGCCTTGTCAGCTGAGGCAGGGGGGAGTACGACCGCCTGGCAATGTCAAGTGCCACCGCAAATCGTCATCTACGGCAAGCGCGGCCACGCCGAGGTCAACGGTCTGGTGGGACAGACTGAGGGCTCGGCAATCGTCATCGAGAGCCTCGCCGAGATTGACAAGATAGATTTCAACCGCGACATCTATCTCTACTCCCAGACCACCAAGTCGCTGCAAGGCTTCAAAGCCATTGTAGAGGAGATAAAACACCGCATAGGTCCTGATGTGAAGTTCTTCAGTTTCGACACCATCTGCCGCTCGGTGGCGAACCGCATCCCGCAAATCCGCACTTTCGCAACGCGCCATGAGCTGGTACTCTTCGTCTGCGGCAAGAAGTCGAGCAACGGCCGCATCCTCTTCAACGAGTGCGTCGATGCCAACCCCAACTCCCACCTCATCAGCAATGAGAACGACATCGACCCCCGCTGGCTCGACGGCATCAACAGCGTGGGAATATGCGGCGCCACCTCTACCCCACGCTGGCTCATGACACAGGTCAAGGAGAGAGTGGAGAAGTTTATGTTGACGCATAAAAGGTTAGAGGTTAGTGTTAATTAGAGACGAGGCCTGCCTCGTCAGCAAACAGAATTATTATTCTATTGGCTTGTTTACTCGTTTACTTGTTTACTATAATATGACAAAACGCACACTATTTATCATCATTGGCCTGCTTGCGCTGCTCGATGTGGCGGCGGTAATCATCTACATGGCTGGCACAAAGAATCGTGACGGCAAGAGCCCGCTCGACTTCACCATCGACAAGAGCAACGAGGTGACCAGAGCCGACACAATCCCCGACAAAGTGACGCTCGATGACTTCGAGACTTTTAAGGACACCATGAACTATATCTCCACCGACAAAGTGGAGGACGGTGGAGAGATGAAGCGCATGTCATCAACGGTGATTGTCGAACTCCAGTGGCCTAAAAAAATCAACAACAGCACCCAGTTCCTGGAACTGCAAAACACGCTGATGACAAAGCTCACCGGCAAGACCTATCCCAGCGTTAAGCAGATGATTGCCGACATCACCGGCAAACCCAAGTTTGTCAAACCCACCACACATTACACCAAAATCAATAAAGACTTCAGCGCCAGCCACGGTGCCAGCCACATCACACGACGCTACACCGTGCAGCCACACTTCAACTCCTACTCGCGGCTTGAAATAATGGTGGTTGTCACCACCCTCGATGGTGGCAAGGAATCACGCACCTTCAACATCGTGCACTACGACCGCGAAAAAGGCAAAGTTATTACCGCCGACCAGATTTTTGACAGTGCCTCAACAAGCGATGTGATTGCCCTGGTAAACCAAGGCATTGAGAGGAAGATAATGAAAGAACACGTGGAGATGCATGAGATTGACAACATCCCCAAAGAGTTCATTCTAGGCGATAACGACGTGTTTTTCTATGTTGATCAAAACTCCAAACACTACGAGATAAAAGTGAGCAACAAAGACCTTACACCATTCTTCACCGAATACTACCAAAAATTGATAATCAACGACACAAAATTGGTGAGGTATTAGTTTTTAGTTACTCAAGTTTATGAAGTTCTAAAGCTTTATAAACTTGAAGGTTAGAGGTTAGAGGTTAGAGGTTAGAGGTTAGTGTTTAGAGAAAAAACTTGTGCAAACCGAGATCAGCGTCACGCTTGCATGAACATTGCCGAGGTGTAGCAAAGTTTATAAAACATTTTTTCAAAATATTCAATATTTACACTGATTCTCCTCTAAAAATGCGATTGTAGGGAGAGGCTGTTGCAAAACTCCCAATCTCATTATAAACAACTGAATTATCTGAACATTCTGATTTTACACATCATTGATTTTCAATGTATTAAAAATATCCTTGTTCAGATTATTCAGAAAAATGCAATTAAGCGAGCCAAAGCTTGAGCTTGCTCAAAACCTTGCGAGCGTGAGCATTTTATCTAATAATCAGTTGTTTTTTAGTTTTGCAACACCCTGTCCGTGTTGCGGCGCACAGGCGGTCAGGGCATGCCCTGACCCTACAGCTTGCTCAAAGCCTAACGAGCGAGAGCATTTTATTTAAACACTAAACGCTAAACACTAAACTCAAAACTCAAAACTCAAAAATGCATATCAATCAACTTAAAGAAATCCTCGACCGCGAAGCTGCTAGGATTAACACTCCTGCGTTCATCGTGAATGACCCGGTTCAGTTCCCGCGGCGATTCTCATCGCTGCCCGATATCGAGATAGTGGCGCTGCTCTCGGCAACCATCGCCTGGGGAAACCGCAAGATGATTTGCAACAACTGCGAGAAGATGCTCAACATCATGGGCAATGAACCACTGCATTTTATTGAGAGTGAGGAATATGAACTGCTTCCCGACGGTCAGAACATACACCGCACATTCTTCGCACGCAACTTCAAGTACATGCTGCGAGGATTGAGGCGCATATACCTAAAGCACAACTCGCTCAACGACTTCGCCATGGTCCACCACGTGGGCGAGAGCGAGGAACCTGCTTGGCGACTGGTGGAACTGATGCAGCACGAACTGGCGGTTGCCAATGGCGATGCCTATGACTCTCGCTGCCTGCCCACCAACTTGAAAAACACGGCATTAAAACGCATCAACATGGCTCTGCGGTGGCTCGTGCGCGACGACGGCATCGTGGACCTCGGCGTGTGGAATGCCATCAAGCCGTCGCAGCTCTTTATCCCCCTCGACGTGCATGTGGGCGACACCGCGAGAGAGCTGGGCATGACCACCCGCCGCGCCAACGACAAAAAGACCGTTCTAGAAATCACCCACTTGCTGCGTCAGATGCGTCCCCACGACCCCATCATCTACGACTTCGCTCTGTTTGGAGTAGGCATTAACACATAAGGTGGGTTCTATAAATTAAGAACTCAAGTTTCGCAAGTTGTTAACTTGCTCAAAGTTTAATGTTTAGTGGTTAGA
>CALDIG010000158.1 GCA_937904375.1 uncultured Prevotellaceae bacterium | reverse complement strand
ACGACTGGCTCACCTATCCTGCCGGCATCCATGCCAAGCAGGTGACGGGCAAGCCGCTAGTGATTCATGTCCATGCCACCGACTTCGACCGCAGTCGCGGCAACGTGAACCCCACGGTGTTTAACATCGAGAAGGACGGCATGAACAACGCCGACCACATCATCACCGTGAGCAACCTCACTCGCAAGACGGTCATTGAGAAGTATGGCATCAGCCCCGACAAGGTGACTACCGTGCATAACGCCGTTGAGCCGCTAAGTAGGGAGCTGCTCGACCTGGAAGTGCCGCCCAAGCACGAGAAGGTGGTCACTTTCTTGGGGCGCATCACTATGCAGAAAGGACCAGAATACTTCGTCGATGCCGCTTGGCAAGTGCTGCAAAAAGTGCATAACGTGCAGTTTGTGATGGCAGGCAGCGGCGACATGATGGAGAAGATGATACGCTTGGCTGCGCGCCGCCACATTGCCGGACGTTTCCACTTCACCGGCTTCCTGAAGGGCAAGCAGGTGTATGAGATGCTCAAGGCGAGCGATGTGTATATCATGCCGTCGGTGAGCGAACCATTCGGCATCTCGCCGCTCGAGGCGATGCAGATGGGCGTGCCGTCAATCATCTCCAAGCAGAGCGGCTGCGCCGAAATCCTCAACAACGTGATAAAGGTGGATTATTGGGACACCAACGCCATCGCCGACGCCATCTACTCGATTATCAAGTATCCCGCCATGTACAACCAGTTGCGCGAGCAGGGTCTTGAGGAGGTGAACCAAATCACTTGGGACAAGGCTGGCGCAAAGGTCATCGACATCTACAAGCGATTAATAACTTGAGGGTTAGAGGGTTAATTAATGCTGAATGCAGAATGCAGAATACCCGATCCTCGATTACAATTAACTGAAAAATAATAACAACCACAAAATACTTCAAGAATCATGAAATCAATCTGTTTCTATTTCCAGATACATCAGCCGTTCCGCCTGAAGACTTATCGTTTCTTTGACATCGGTAACGACCATTACTACTATGATGACTTTGCCAACGACGAAATCATCACTCGCATAGCGCAACGCTCTTACTTGCCTGCCAACCAGATGCTTCTTGACATGATTAAGGAGAATGGCAAGAAATTCAAGGTAGCGTTCTCGATAAGCGGCACGGCGCTGGAGCAGCTTGAGCAGTATGTGCCGGAGTTTATCGACTCGATGAAGGACCTCGCCGATACCGGCTGCGTGGAGTTCCTCAGCGAGACCTACGCCCACTCCCTCTCTTCGCTCGTTGACCCCGAGGAGTTCATGGCTCAGGTGAAGGCCCACGACGAGAAGATTTATCAGCTCTTTGGGCAGAAACCCAAGGTGTTCCGCAACACCGAGTTGATTTATGACGATGACATCGCCGCTATGGTGGCATCGATGGGCTTCAAAGGCGCAATCACCGATGGTGCAAAGCACATCCTGGGCTGGAAGTCGCCCAACTATCTCTACAAATCAGCGTCGGCTCCAAAACTGAAATTGTTGCTGAAGAATTCTAAGCTCAGCGACGATATTTCGTTCCGTTTCAGCAATCCCGAGTGGGCTGCTTATCCGTTGACTGCCGACAAATATATCAACTGGATTGCCACGCTGCCAGAGGAGGAGATGCTTGTGAACCTCTTTATGAACTATGAGACCTTTGGAGAGCTGCAGCCTCGCGAGAGCGGCATCTTTGAATTTATGAAGGCGTTGCCGCGCTTTGCCGCTGACCATAATATCGAGTTCATGACTCCAAGCGAAGTGGTGTCGAAGATGAAACCCGTGAGTGAGCTCTCGGTGATGCATCCCATCTCGTGGGCCGACGAGGCACGCGACACCAGCGCATGGATGGGCAATATTTTGCAGGATGAGGCTGTGAATAAACTCTACTGCCTGAGTGAGCGCATTCGCATGGTGACCGATAAGCGCATACGCCAGGACTGGAACTACCTGCAAGCCAGCGACCATTTCTACTACATGAGCACCAAGCACAGCAGCGATGGCTCGGTTCACTCTCACTACAGTCCCTACGACTCGCCTTACGCCGCGTTTACCAATTACATGAACGTGCTTAGCGACTTCTTGATAAGGGTGCGTGAGCAATTCCCTGAGGAGATCGAGAATGAGGAACTTAACGCTTTGCTGCTCACTATCCGCAATCAAGAGAAGGAGATTGAGGAGTTGAACCGCGAGGTGGAACTGCTGCGCAACAATATTGTGAAGGACACTACTGGCGACTTTGTGCCAAAGGTAGAGGAAGCAGAGCCCAAGGAAGATCCAAAGCCTAAAAAGGCACCAACAAAGAAGTCTGCCGCCAAGAAACTTGCCGAGAAAAAAGTTCCTGCAAAGAAGACCACAAAGAAGTAAAGAGAATGAAGAAACTATTGTACATTCACGGTTTCAGGAGTTCGGCGCAAAGCAGCACAATCCTCAACATCAAGGCTAACTACCACGATGTTGAGGTGCATGCCTTCGACGTGACGCATCATCCTGTGGAGTCTATCAAGAAGATTGAGGACTATGTCGCCGAGCACGGCATCGACATCCTGGCTGGCACATCACTGGGTGGGTATTACACGCTGTGCGCCAAGGTTGACATACCCAAGATTGCCGTTAATCCGGCTGTCAATCCTGAGGATAGCCTGAGCTTCTTGCCCGAGATAGGGCAGGAGGTGGAGTATTACAACCCACGTGAGGATGGTGTGCAGACTTTCAAATGCACTCTTGCCGACCTCGACGAGTTCCGTGGCATAGAGAAGTATATAACCCCTGTCACCCATATCATTGGCAGCGATAAAGACGAACTGCTGGGCGACCTGCGCGACCAGTACAAGGCTTTGGTGGGCGACCGCTACCACGAGTCGTCACAACTGGGCCACCGCATCACACCAGAGTTCACCGCCATCCCCACCGGCGACTTCTACAAAGTGCTGGCGATGTTTCTCTAGAAACAAAGATTGAGAAACAAAAGATTTAGAAGACTAACCCCCATTGACGCTTGTGAAGCGAGCGAAATTAGCGTCAATGGGGGCATTTACATTCACCCCCAACTCGTCGCCAACGGCGACCACATTTTCAGCGTATGCCCAAATAGTGTAATCTTATTCTACGGAGTCTTGGAGTAAAGGATATGAAAACTCATAGACTCCTCAGACTCCGTAGAGCAATATATACGTTGCTAACCACCTTGGTTTCTAGCTGCATGTATTTGTGGCGTGTAGGAGTTTTACTCTTGTCCAACAAACACTGGACGAATGCTCGAGCCGTAATAGCGATTACAATAGTATCCCGTTAATCCGCCCTGACTCTGGAAAGCCAAGATATAACCAAGGTCCGGTCTAACATCGTAGTCATAATCACAAGACCAATAGCGACCGTCGCCACCTATATCATGAACCCCATTGTAGGCCCAACCGGCAGCCGGGAGGAAAATAGCTCTGCCATTTGTGTTGCTCTTGAATAGAAAACCACCCACGCCATTCACATTAGTCCATTTTGTTGTGCAGTTGTCCTTCAGCTCGTAAAGCTGTCTAATCGAAGGCATTCGCCACTCAGAACCCCAGTTCACAAAGGCTGCATCATCTTCTGGTTCGAGTTCTGTTCTGTTATCTACAGTGCCAAAATTACTGTTAAAACAGTACTTCGTGATGTTATGGTCGTCTCCATTACTATACCATTTGTAGTTATATTTAGCAAAGTACGACTTGGGAGCGGTTTCGCCCCAGGCGAAATAATCTCCATATTCTATCGGGATATTGGCACCAACATTACAGCACGCCCACTTTGTTCCCGTCGGCAAGCCAAGGTCTATAATGTGTGGATGATTTCCATCGGGGCAGAACTCATTAGAGAAATACAGGGCGGTTCCGTCCCAGTTGACCTCCATGTAATAGGCATTGCCGCGTGCTTGAGTCTTATAGGATGTCATTGCATCGATTGAGGTCACATCCTTTCCATTGACAACAGCTTTGAGCTTGGCATTGTCGATTGTCACATCGGCTATAATAGTATGTGGAATATACCACGACACTATCGTGCCCGTGCCTCCAGCGGGAATCGTGATTTCATCACTCTCGGCATCGTTTTTCACATCTTGCTCACCTACTATAGAACCGTCGGAGAGCAATATGGAGGTACTATAAATGTACCACCGAGAAAGCGCCTGAAATCCTGAATGCTTGAACGTGATGCTGGCATCCGACACATTGTTGACATTGAGAACCTCGTAGGTACACAGATGACGAAACTTCGCTTGATTGCTGCCTTTCTTGCATGTGAACCACATTGGAAATATTTCATCAAATCTTTCGGCACTCACTCTGTTCATGGTGCACAAAGCAACCACATTTGATACATCTATTTGCGCTTCTACGCCAGTTACACCTATAATCTCATAGTCCTTATCACGATTGACCGACTTGGGCAGTGTTACCATGAAAGAACATAGCTTGCCATCGCTGCTTATGTCATTGATAGCGGCTGGACTTTCAGCCTGATATATTATGCCGTCTTGACGGACAAAAATCTGTATTTCATCGCCCTCTTTCCACTGCGCCTTAAGATTGAAGCCATTAGCTGGCATGCCACTTATAATGCTGCCAAGCCGTGAGGATGACAAGTCATCGCTAGGCATCGTGGCGGTGAAGGTCACTTGGCGCTTTTCAATGTCTTCTTCGCATGATGTGAGCAAAACCATTGTCAGTAATAATAGTAACAAGGAAAACTTTTTCATAGCAGTTCTGTTATGAGTTAATCAATTATTTCTTTCAAAACTGCAAATATATAAACATTTCTTTTAATTTACCCCCCCATTTGTTAAATTGTATTAAATAAAGTTTTTTCTGTGTATTTTATGGATTATTATTCTCCAAGCAGAATGTTGTAAACGGCAGTCACATCGGCACTGGTGATTACGCCGTCACCGTTTTGATCTCCATTGACAATATAGCTGCTGTCATTGTTTAGCAGCCAGCTGTAGAGTGCTGTGACATCGGCAGCAGTTACGACACCGTCACCGTTCACGTCGCCAGGAATCGTTTCTGGTGGCAGCTCATCGGAGTAGTAGATGGTGAAGTTATCGATATATGCCTTATATGACATGGCTCCAGCTGTCATGTTTATCCGGTAGCGCGCAGGAACATCCGTGTATAGTGGGAAATTTAACGTGGTGTTGCTGCCGGCGCTAACCGATGAGGTGGTCTCGCCGTTAGAGTTGGCCACGGCAGTCCAAGAGGCGCCCTGGTCGATGGAGCGGTAAAGGACGAACTTGGCTACCGATGAAGCCGCATTGAAAGCGTCGAACGAGATCTTTTTGGTCACATATCGCACGTCTTCTGTCATGGTGAGCGACGCTGGCTTCTTCATCACCGTGGAATGCTCGCCTGAGCAGTAGTCACTGCCTGGAGCGGTAACGTAGCAGTTGACGAATTTCCATGTTGATAATTTGCCCTGCACATCATTGGCGGGAGGTGTCGTAGCCGTCGCCATCTGCTCAAAGTCCTCGATAGTGGCGAAGGACACCACGTCGTAGTAGTAGATGGTGAAGTTGTCGATATAAGTCATGTGGGTGGCGGCTCCATCTGTAATGCTGATGCGGTAGCGCGCCGGGACTTCTATGTCGCAGGGGAAGTTTAACGTGGCATTTCTGCCGGCGGCGACCGTTGTGGTGGTCTCGCCGCTCGAGTTTGCTAAGGCTGTCCAAGTGGCGCCCTGGTCGGTGGAACAGTAAAGGACGATGTCGGCTGCCGACGTTGAGGGATTGTAAGCTTCAAACGAGATTTTCTGGCTCATATAACGCACATCTTCTGTCATGGTGAGCGATGCGGTCTTCTTCATCACTGCGGAGTGCTCGCCCGAGCAGTAGTCGCTGCCAGGGCTGGTGACGAAGCAGTTGTCGAATTTCCATGTTGACAAGTTTCCCTGCACATCATTGGCAGGAGGCTCCGTAGTCGCCACCATCTGCTCGAAGTCCTCGACAGCCATTGAGTAGCTTTTTATCTCAAAAGCAACTTTCTTGCCCCAGATACTGTTGTTGTCAAGTCCTAAGAAGTACAATTTGTAAACCACACCTTCACTGCCATAAAACTCGCACTGGAAATTCACTGTGGCGCTTTCTCCAGCTGGAATTATAATGGTGGGTGAGTAAACACGCTTCTTGATCAAAGATGCAGCTTCATCAACAATCAACATTTGAAAGGTGCCAATAAAGTCGCCTGTGCCACTATTGCTTATTACCGCCGAGGCTTGGATATCGTAAGGATCCATATAGTAACCTGGTGTGGAGAGCTGTGATGAGAGGCTTAAAGAATAATTGCTGCTCTCGGCGACATCAAGGGTTACCGGTGAGCCTATCATTCGGTTTTTCTTGTCATAGACAGCGAACTGATATGTCCCTGATTCGGCAGGTGCTTCAACAAAGCTTCTCACAATCACATTACCATCGGTTGGGACATCAATCTTGATAGCGTCGCCAGTGCTGATAATCGTTTCTTGCTGCTTGACAACAAAATAGATATTGTCGTAATACTCATCACCAGCGTTGGCTATTGTGGCCTCAACTTCAAAGTATGAATTTGTGGCTACTTTTGAAGGAACTTTCAGCGATTCCAATGAGAGGATGCCATCATTGGTTTCGGGCTCGTCAAAGTACATTATCCCATCCTGAACAGTGACGTTTATATAGCCTGTTGTGGTGTTGGAGTGGTCGTATGGCACATATTCTGTCATTCCGGCCTCAGGAACCATGTACATGAGCCAGAGGCGATATTGTCCATTTGCTAAATTTGTGGGAGGGGTGTAGTCCTCGAGAAAAGAATAATAATATCCAATCCTAAAATCCGTATCATTTTGTTTGCCTTGTTTGAAATCCACCGTATTATTGTTTAGGTCGGTAAGGCTAAGAGCATATCTAAGAACAACGGTGGGATAATAGCCATATCCATTGACGTAGAATCTATTTAACATGATTGGTGCGCTTTCTCCCAAGTTGACTTGCGGCACACTTGACCTATAGTCCTCGCAAACAAGCTCTATATAATTCTCTGGCTCGGCAGTAGAGCCGTCATCAGGATAGATGCCGATAATGATTTCTTGTGATTGATTAAATCCGCCCTCAAAGGTGCCTACTTGGTCTAAGGGGTTCAAAGCTGTAACGAGGAAATAACCATTGTAGAAGCCTCCATATCCCCAATTGACATGAAAATAACCTTCGTCGTTATATCCGTCGAAAACGAAAGCGTGGCCTCCATTAGGAGTGTAGCCGGCATAGAGAACAGGTCGGGAATTATCAATCTCATTCATAATAGTCTGCTCCCATTCATTGATTGGAGTGTTCCCTCTCCTCATGTCTATCATTCCTTTGTTATAGCCAAAATAGTTTCTCAAGGCCTCCATCACAGAATAAAGCCAGCTGCCACTTCCTCTGCCGTAATTCATATCACATGATATACCCACATGAGACATGAGCGTGGCAACAGCATTGGCTTGTGTGTCGGTGTAAGAGCCATCGTAAGAGTCGAGCATGTTGTCCCAGTCGTAGGTGGTGCTGCCGAAGTCGGCACTCAGGGTCTGCTCACCGGAATAGTTCACATCGCACACATAGGAGTGGCTGCCGGTGCCTGTGATGGGCCATCGGTGATAATACATGATTTGTGCGGCCGCAGTAGCGACGCAGCCTGTTGCTGCATGATAGGTAATGCCGTCTTCGGTATAAGTGGGACACAAATTGTTGTAAGGCTCACTTTGACTCCAGTTGCAGGTGAGCAAAGGTCTGACGCTGGATGACCGTTTTGGCCTGATGGAAGCCGCTGGGGCATCAGGATTGCTGCGCAGGTACTGCATCTCCTGTGAATATATATCAAGCCAGTACTGCATCCCATCGGGGATGTTGTTGATGTCGAAAGAGCCTTCATCGCTGAATCCCAGAATTGGCGCAGCCTTGTCATCACCCGCGACTATTATGTAGCCATTGCATTTACCTTTGTTGAATACATAATAATCCACATCCAGTGATTGAGACTTTGCCGCCAGTACAAGCTCTAATTGCTGTGTTGCAGGGTTTGCTACATGCAAACTCGGGTTATAGTTCCGACGTATATGGTTTAATGCTAAAGACTGCGCCTCGTCGATGCTTATTTGCTTGCCATAAATATCGGCGGCCGTCAAGCAGAATACCAAAACCAATAAAAAAGTGATTTTTTTCATTTTGTATGGGGGGTTAAATTATTATTTAATTGTCAGTGATAGAGAATGAAGTTTGCCATGCCTCTACTCTTGATTAACATAAACAGGACGAATGCATGCACTGGAATAACTAGCTCATTAGTCCGCTCTGACTCTGGAATCCCAACATATAATCAATGAACCAATGTCAGGTCTAACATAGTAGTAATAATCGCAATACCAATATCGGTCATCACTACTAAATCCCGAACCTCATTGCTGTTTTTTAAAGAGTTAATCAATTATTGAGGACTTTTCTCCAAGCAGAATGTTGTAAACGGCAGTCACATCGGCACTGGTGATTACGCCG
>CALDIG010000157.1 GCA_937904375.1 uncultured Prevotellaceae bacterium | reverse complement strand
GACCACGACTACAACTTCAAGCTCAAGCACGCCATCGGTTTCTTGAAGGAAGGCGCCAAAGTGAAGAGCTATGTGTTCTTCAAAGGACGCTCAATCCTCTTCAAGGAACAAGGCGAAGTGCTGCTGCTCAGGTTTGCCAACGATCTGGAGGACTACGCCAAAGTTGACCAGATGCCAGTGCTCGAAGGCAAGCGCATGACTATCATGCTGTCGCCCAAGAAACAGACTTCGAAAAAGAAGGATAGCGACAAGCCCAAGGACGAAGCTCCCGAAGCCACACCAGCACCCGAGGCAACGGAATAAAGCGCTTCGCGCTTAGATAATGCATAATGCATAATGCACAATGCATAATTGAGAGTGCTTCGCGCAGTTTAGAGGTTATGGGTTATCGGTTATTGGACCTGAGCTGTGAACTATGAACTGTGAACTATAAACTAGAAAAAACGGGGCATTAGGCTTGGTAAGTGCCTAGTCCCTTGATTAATAACAATTTTTTAAAAACAATTTCAAAAATGCCAAAAGTTAAGACTAATTCCGGTGCCAAAAAAAGGTTTACCTTTACCGGAACAGGGAAGATTAAAAGAAAGCATGCTTACAAAAGTCACATCTTGACAAAGAAGACCAAGAAGCAGAAGAGAAACCTCACCAAGGTGAGCATCGTTGACAAAGCTAACCTCAACTCCATCCGCGAGTTGCTCGTTAAGAAATAATCAAGCGATATCAACAAAGTAAAGTTTCTAAACACTTTTAATCAACAAGAGATTTTTATCATTTTTATTAACCGAATGTTTAGCACAAAAGAGCAGCCATCGCTGCCGCTAACGTTCACAATTCATTTAAAAAAATGCCAAGATCAGTAAATCACGTTGCTTCAAGAGCAAAACGTAAAAAGATTCTTAAACTTACAAGAGGTTATTTCGGCGCACGCAAGAACGTCTGGACCGTTGCCAAGAACACTTGGGAAAAAGGTTTGACCTACGCTTATCGCGACCGCAAGAACAAGAAACGTAACTTCCGCGCTCTGTGGATTCAGCGTATCAACGCCGCCGCACGCCTGGAGGACCTTTCTTACTCTAAGTTGATGGGCTTGATTCACAAGGCAGGTATCGAGATCAACCGCAAGGTGCTCGCCGACCTCGCCATGAACAACCCAGAGGCTTTCAAGGCTATCGTCGAGAAAGCCAAGAACGCTCAGTAATCAAGATATTACCGTAACGAGCAACAACCGCGAGTAAAACTTACCTCAAAAAAGATGGACTTCCTCTCTCTCACGAGATGAAGTTCATTTTTTTGCTTTTTTGCAGGTGTTTTGTGAGAAAAATCGCACAAAAATTTGGAAATTTGTTTTATTGGCAGTAATTTTGCGATAACAAATCAGATCATTGACATAATGCCGCATCAAAGCTGATTGGGATACTCTTCAAATTTTTCATGAAATGCCGAGAAAAGTATTCTTGTCGATGGCGGGCCTCAACCACGTGTGGTGTCTTCGCGACCGGAGGATTACAAAGACTAGGATACCCTCAAATCCTGTATTTATCGGAGTTTCATCACATCCCTTTGGTGTGGCTTTATTATAAAAGGATGCTACCACGCTTATTGCAGCGGTAGCATCCTTTGGCTTTTAATAATTGTGTTGTGAGTGTATTACTTGAGCCTTTTTATTCAAACACATTACACGGTGTTGCAATACACCCAATCTTAATATAAACAACTGAATTATCTGAATGTTCTTATTTTATAAACAGCTGATTATCAAGGTTTATATTTTTCTTGATTTCAGATATTTCAGAAAAATCAGTTGTTTTTTATGTTTTGCAACAGCCTGCTTTTCATTATCACCAAGTCAAGTGCGAGCAAAATCACTTACTCTCCTCGGCAAGGGCTTTGAGTATGGCCTGGACTTGCTTCCATGCCTTCTCCACAGCGGGGATGTGACAGCGCTCGGCCGGTGAATGCACATCACGCAGTGTGGGACCAAAGGAAATCATCTCCATGTCGGGACGAGCCTTCAAAAACAGACCGCACTCGAGACCTGCGTGAATGGCCCTGACCTCAGGCTTAATACCAAAGAGCTTCTCCCACTGCTCTTGTGCAACGGTGAGGAGGTGGCTGTCGGCGATGGGTTCCCAACCCTGATATCCACCCTCACTGACAATCTCGTTGGCACCAGCCATACGGAAGATAGTCTCGCACTTGTGGGTGAGATCATACTTGCCACTCTCTATCGACGAGCGGTGGAACATCTCGACAACAATCTGGTTGCCCTCGCGCATCTTAACGCTGGCGAGGTTGGTCGAGGTCTCAACAAGCCCAGGTATCTCCATGCTCATGGCGGCGATGCCGTGAGGAGCGACATAAACCGCATCAATAACTCGACGCGCGGTGTCGGTGTCGCTAATAGTCTCAGGAAC
>CALDIG010000156.1 GCA_937904375.1 uncultured Prevotellaceae bacterium | reverse complement strand
GGACTTGGCTGCCGCGACACCTTGCGCTTCGAGGTGGGACTGCCTCTCTATGGCGACGAGCTTACCGAGGACATCACTCCCATTATGGCAGGTTTCGGATTCTTCGTGAAACTTGACAAGGAAGACTTCATCGGCAAGGACGCATGCGCTCAGCAGAAGGCCGACGGTCCCGCCAAAAAACTTGTTGGTTTGGAACTCCACGACAAGGCCATCCCTCGTCACGGCTATGAAGTGTGCAACGAGAATGACGAACCCATTGGTTATGTTACTACCGGTTACCGCGGCATCTCGGTTGACAAGAGCATCGCTGTGGCACTCGTTGACGCTGCCTACGGCAAGCTCGGCACACCGCTCAAGGTTCACATACGCAAGAAATATTTCGACGCTACCGTTGTTAAAAAGAAATTCCACGACAAGAGCTACAAGAAATAATGCATAATGCACAATGCATAATGCACAATGCAAAATCTACAATTAATAAAAATCAAAATAATCATTTAAATATAATCTACTATGAGTAAAATTATTGACGGACTCTATTACAGCGAGTCACACGAGTTTGTAAAAGTTGAAGGCGACTTTGGCTATGTAGGCATCACCGACTATGCACAGCACGAGCTGGGCAACGTGGTTTACGTTGACATGCCCGAGGTTGACGACGAGGTAGAGGCTGGAGAGGACTTTGGCGCAGTAGAGAGCGTGAAGGCTGCCAGCGACTTGGTTAGCCCAGTTAGCGGCACTGTTGTTGAGGTTAATGAGGCTCTCGAAGATGAGCCAGGCCTTATCAACAAGGACGCTTTTGAGAACTGGATCATCAAGGTAGAGCTAAGCGACAAGAGCGAGCTCGACAACCTCATGGATGCCGAAGCCTACAAAGCTTTCATCGGCGAATAACACACACTCATCATTTAAGCCAAGTGACTGGTTTCATCGTGCCTGTAACTATTCAGCGATCTTGTTTTTACTCACATAATCATCAAACAAATTCAACAAATATGAACAAATTCAACAAAAATTTCAGTTTTCATAGTTTTTTCTTGTTGGTTTTGTCAGGTTTTGTTGTTTTTGTTTGATAATTAATGGTGACATCGCTGAATAGTTTCTCGTATCTAGTCCTTGGCTTTTCTTCATTAAAAAAGAACAAAAACACAAATAAACAATGAACTATAAATTTTTCCCACACACCCAGGACGATGTGAAGCAGATGCTGGACAAGTGTGGTCTCAAGTCGCTTGACGAGCTCTACAACGACATCCCCGAGGAGCTGCAGTTCAAGCGCGACTACGACCTGCCACGCGCCATGAGCGAGATTGAGGTTCGCAACTTCTTCGCCGACCTGGCAATGGACAACACTCCGCTCAAGTGCTTCATGGGCGCCGGTGTCTATGACCATTACACTCCCGCCGTGGTTCAGGATATCGTGAACCGTAGCGAGTTCCTGACCAGCTACACTCCTTACCAAGCCGAGATTTCGCAAGGCACTCTGCAATACATCTTCGAGTATCAGAGCATGATGGCAGAATTGACTGGCATGGAGGTGAGCAACGCCTCGATGTACGACGGCAGCACCGCCACCGCCGAGGCGATGATGATGGCTGTCGCCAACGCCAAAAAGCGCAACAAGGTGCTCATCAGCGAGACAGTAAGTCCATTTATCACCCGCGTGGTGCTCACTTACGCCAAATTCCATGGCATCGATGTGGAGTTCATCGAGCAAGAAAACGGCATTACCAGCCGTGCCGACTTTGAGGCAAAGGTCGGAGCCGATGACGTGGCAGGTGTTATCGTGGCATCGCCCAACTTCTTCGGAATCCTTGAGGACTACACCGGTTGGGCCGACTTCTGCCACGAGCACAAGACACTGCTCATCATGAACTGCCCCGCCAGCGCGCTGAGCGTAATCAAGACCCCCGCCGAGTGGGGTGCCGACATCGCAGTGGGCGACGGTCAGAGCCTGGGCATTCCCATGAACTTTGGCGGCCCATACGTAGGATATCTCTGCACAAGCAAAAAGCTTATCCGCAAGATGCCGGGACGCATCGTGGGAGCTACTACCGATGCCGACGGCAAGCGCGCCTTCGTGCTCACTCTCCAGGCCCGCGAGCAGCACATACGCCGCGAGAAAGCCACCAGCAACATCTGCTCTAACCAGAGCCTGATGGCACTGTTTGTTACCGTTTATATGTCTCTCATGGGCAAGCAAGGCTTGCGTGAGGTGAACGAGATAAGCTACAGCAACGCTCACTACCTCGCCGACCAACTGGTGAAGACCGGCAAGTTTGAACTTGAATACCCCGACAAGCCATTCCTCAACGAGTTTGTGGTGAAATCCACCCTCAACATCGACGATCTGCTGAGCTGGCTCAACCAAGCCTACGCCGCCGGTGTTCCCATAGATGACGACAAGTTGCTGATATGTGCCACCGAGACAGTGAGCAAGGAGGATATTGATGACCTAATCGAGGCTATTAACCAATTTATCGAAGAAGGCGAGGAGGACAACAACAATGAATAATACATTCTATGGCAAATTGATATTCGAACTCTCGAAAGAGGGTCGCAAGGGCTACAGCCTGCCCGAGAACAAGCTCGCGGAGTATAAACTCGCCGACCTGCCCGACGCTCTCAAGCGTCAAGAGGCTCCCTGCCTCCCCGAGGTTGATGAGATGACCGTGGTGCGCCACTACACCAACATGAGCAACAACAACTTTGGTGTAGATACCGGTTTCTATCCTTTGGGTTCCTGCACCATGAAATATAACCCCAAAATCAACGAGCAGATGTGCAACTTGCCAATGTTCACTCAGCTGCACCCATTGCAGGACGAGGAGAACGTGCAAGGTGCGCTGGCAGTGTATTACAACCTGCAACGCTCGCTCGCAGAGCTTTCGGGCTTGAAGGAGTTTACTCTTAACCCATACGCTGGCGCTCATGGCGAGCTCACCGGTCTGATGGTGATGCGCAGCTATCATCTTGCCAACGGCAACCCTAACCGTGTGAAGGTTATCATCCCCGACAGTGCTCACGGCACCAACCCCGCCAGTGCGGCAGTTTGCGGTCTTGAGGTGGTTGTTGTTAAAAGCCGTCCCGACGGCACAGTAGATGTTGAGGACCTGAAACCATTGCTCGACGAGAACATCGCCGGCATGATGATGACCAACCCCAACACGCTGGGTATCTTTGAGCACAATATCGCCGAAATCGCCAAACTCGTGCACGAGGCAGGAGGTTTGATGTACTACGACGGCGCGAACCTCAACCCCATGCTCGGCAAATGCCGTCCTGGTGACTTAGGCTTCGACATCATGCACATCAACCTGCACAAGACTTTCTCCACTCCTCATGGTGGTGGCGGTCCCGGCAGCGGTCCTGTAGGCGTGCGTGAGGGATTGGAGAAATTCCTCCCCAACCCACGCGTGACACGCGAGGAGATAGCCGACGACATCTACTGGTATCACATTGAGGACTGCGACGACTCGCTGGGCTCTATCAGCGGTTTCCTGGGCAACTTCGGCGTGATGATGCGTGCCTACACCTACATCCTCACCCTTGGCAAGGATGAAATCAAGAACGTAGGTCCTCTCGCCGTGCTCAACGCCAACTATGTTAAGGAGTCGCTCAAGGATTACTATGAGCTGCCTCTCGACGGCGTGTGCAAGCATGAGTTTGTGTTCGACGGCTTGAAGGACAAATCAACTGGCGTGACCACGCTCGACGTGGCTAAGCGTCTGCTCGACTATGGCTTCCATGCTCCCACCATCTACTTCCCGCTGCTCTTCCACGAGGCAATGATGATTGAGCCTCCCGAGAACGAGAGCAAGGAGACTCTCGACGAGTTTATCGAGGTGATGAAGAAAATCGCCATCGAGGCAAAGGAGAACCCCGAACTCGTGAAGACTGCTCCTCACAACACGCCCGTGCGCCGTCTCGTCGACACCAAGGCCGCCTTGAAGCAAATTGTCACCTATCGCGAACTCCTAAGCGTTGACGAGATTTAATTCATAATAGAGCTAACAAGCCGACAAGGAACAAGCTGACAAGGCAATGGTAGTTGTCGCTTCGCTGGTTTGCCGCGCTTCGCGCTAGTTGTGCCGCTCGCAAGCTCGCATGCACTTCGCGCCGATTAGAGATTAGTTGCGCTGTGGCGCGATTAGTGATTAGTGGAGATCTCGTTCACATTAATCTCTAATCTCTAATCTCTAATCTCTAATTAAATGCGCTTCGCGCTGGTTTTGTTACTCAGATTCTCTTGTCTCGTCAGCTTGTCAGCTTGTCAGCTCGTCAGCTCGTTCGCTCGTCAGCTCGTTCGCTCGTCAGCTTGTTAACTAAAAAACTCAAAACTCATATTTATGATTTCAACCGATGTTATAATTATAGGTGCTGGTCCTGGCGGCTATGAGATGGCCGCCGAGGCCGCTCACCACGGCAAGAAAGTGGTGATTGTGGAGCGCGACCAGCTTGGAGGCACTTGCCTCAACCGCGGCTGTATCCCCACCAAGGCACTCTGCCGCAATGCCGAGGTCATCAACACCGTGCGCGAGGCTGCGCAGTTTGGCGTGACCACTGGCGAAGTGAGTGTTGATTACAGCGTGGCTTTCGCCCGCAAGGAGGAAGTGGTGAAGCAGCTGCGCGACGGCGTGGCGATGCTCATGGGCGGCGACGGCATCACCGTGGTCAATGGCGAGGCAAGGTTTGTCGATGCCAAGACAATAGAGGTTGCCAGCGAGCAATATACCGCTCCCGCCATTGTGATTGCCACTGGATCGATCCCTCGCGGACTCCCCATCGAGGGTGCCGACCTAGCGATGACCAGCGACGACATCCTCGCCATGCAAGAGTTGCCCAAGAGCCTGTGCATCGTGGGCGGTGGCGTGATTGGCATGGAGTTTGCCGGCGTGTTCAGCAGCTTTGGCGTGGAGGTGACGGTAATCGAGTTTATGAAGGAGATACTGCCGCCATTCGACAAGGACATCGCCAAGCGTCTCAAGACTGTGATGAGCAAGCGCGGCGTGAACATTCTCACGCAGGCCGCTGTCAATGGCATCCATAAGACTGATGATGGTCTCGAAATAACCTTCGACCACAAGGGCAAGGCAAAGAGCATTGTCGCCGAGAAGGTGCTGATGTCGGTAGGCCGTCAGGCAGTATTGCCTGTTGGTCTTGAGACTGCAGGCGTGGAGACCAGTCGTCGCGGCATTGAGGTTAACGACAACATGATGACCAACGTGGAGGGCATCTACGCCATTGGCGACGTGAACGGCCGCTGTATGCTTGCTCATGCCGCAAGCGCGCAAGGCAGCGTGGCACTAGCTCACATACTAGGCGAGAAGTGCCGCATCAAGCTCGACATCGTGCCAAGCGCAGTGTTCACCACTCCCGAATTGGCAATGGTGGGACTCACCGAGCAGCAATGCGAAGACCAAGGCATCGAGGTGGTTACCGCCAAGTCGTTCTTCCGCAGCAACGGTAAGGCTGTGGCGATGGGTGAGACCGACGGAATGGTGAAACTCATCGTCAGCAGCGAGGACCTTACTATCGTGGGATGCCACATCTGCGGACCTCATGCCGCCGACCTTATCCAGGAGGCAGTGACAGCGATGAACGCCAATATGCCCGTCACTCGCATGGCGCAAGCCATCCACGGTCATCCCACCCTCAGCGAGGTGGTAATGGCAGCCGCCAAGCAGTTCTGACCTTTTCTATATAGAGTATAAAATGGGCGTGTCACTCTTATGTTGACACGCCCTTTTTATCCCAAATCAGATTTGGATTTATAAGATGGTTTACTTCAAAATCAGACGGAATGACATATCTTCGCTGGCACCGCCGTTGAAGTCGATGTCGTTGAAATCGCGCTTGGTGACGGTGCAGCGGTTAGCTGTCTGTGAGCAACTGCCGCCACGTCGCGTGAGGCCATAGGAACTTGCAGTGGGCGAGCCAGTGGGGTCGGTTTCGCCGTCGGCAGCCCACGAGTAGTCCACCGAGAAGTTGTCGGTAGTCGCCTCAAAGGCGTTGCCGCTCATGTCATAAAGTCCAAGCTCATTGGAGGCTTTGAGCTTCACGTCATGAACCACATTGCCGCTGTTGGCGGCGTACCATGCCACGTCGTCTATGTTGTTGCTTCCCGCATAGGTGTAGCCATTGCTCTTTACTCCTCCGCGAGCCGCCCACTCCCACTGCGCCTCGGTGGGCAGCATGAAGCTCTTGTCGGCAGCTAGCGCACCGCTCTCATGCAGATAGGCATTAAGTGCATCGGCAAACTGTAAAATCTCGCTGTACCACTGTCCGTTGCAGGGCTTCTGGTCACCCACATTGGCAAAGTGGCTGTAGTCGGGGAACAGAGCCTTCCACAATGCCTGCGTGCATTCGGTCTCGGCGATATAGAAATCGGTAAGCGTCACGCTGTGGGCAGGACTCTCTGACGCCATGTTGTCGTTGCCCATAGTGAAAGTGCCACCCTTCACATATATCATGCGGAAGGTCACCCCATTGACCTCAAAATCGATGTACTCGGGCATCTCCTGCTCGGCACCATTGAGCAAGATATTATAGACCGCAGTCACATCGCCAGCCGTGATAGAACCGTCGCCATTCACATCGCCACTGACAAGATTGCTCGAATCATCGTTGAGCAGAAAACTGTAGATGGCGGTCACGTCGGAGGCTGTTACCGAACCGTCGCCATTCACATCACCTCTAATCCCTGCTTGTGCGGCAAAAAGTCCTAACGCTGCGATTGCTATGGTAAAAATATAATTCTTCATTATGTCAGCGAACTATAAACTTGCGACCATTTTTGATATAGATGCCTGCTGGCAGTGCGCCGTGCATCCTGCGCCCCATGAGGTCATAGACAGGAGCTTGGCTATCATTGGTGTCGGCATCGACAGTAGTAATAGCTGTAGGAGTCAGTTCCAGGTCGGTGAGATAAATTTGATATGCCATACCGTTCCACGAGAAGATGCCGGTGATGTTGCACGCCTCGCCGTTTTGGGGAATCTCGGTGCCTTGCGGGAGATAACCAAGCATGTCATTGACACGCACCTGCTCTCCATCGGCCTCAGCATAATAGAAACGACCATTCAAGGTGATGGAAACATTATTGAGGGCAACAAGTTTCGAGAAATTGGCGTCGTTGAGCAGCTCGCCCATCGTGAAGACGGTGGGTTGCAGTTCATTGCCACTGGTCATGGTGAATGTGTCGGCACTGGTCAGGGCATCGTTGGTAGCCTGTGGACGCTCGCGACCAGGCACGTCGTCATCGGGGTCTTCATCGAAATAGAACTGACCACGCTTCACATAGATGTAGCCATTGAGGATGTCACCGCGCTCAAGGTTGAGGTTAATGCCGTCAAATTCCACGGCACCAGTAGCATCTTCAACGAATGCCGCACTCCAATCCACGCCATTAACCTGAGCGTTGTTGAGCGAGAGTTTGGCGAGAGTGCCCACTTCAAGAGCGTTGAACTCGGCAATCGAGTTCACGTCAACGTAAGTGGCGGCATCGGGGGTGTAGGTCTCATCGTTGGCATCATCGGTGGTGACCGTCATGGTGAGAAGCAGCGACTGGGTGTTGTACTCATTGGCGGCATTCTCGTTGTCGAATGTGATGGCGGTGGAATTACCGGTCCACACATAGCTGTTGGCGTCGAGCGAGCCGTTTCCCTCTTGTGCCTCGAGGAAGAACTTGTAGTTCTGCACGGTGAATGTGATGCCTATGATGGCGCGACCTTCATCGGCGGTAATGGTGATTTTGCCACCTACCTGCAAGTAAGTTACACCTGCATTGGTGCGCCACATGCGGTTAACTTTCGCTCCATCAACAGAGGTCAAAACCACATCACCCTGACGTAGCTCTTGGCCGCTAATCACGCCCTTTGTGGGGTCTTCCCAATCGCTGGGGGTAGCTACCTCGAGATTGAGGTTGTTGTTGGCAAAATCATACAAATTTTCTTGGGTAGTGGCACTGGCATTAAGTTGCCAAGCACACATCAGTGCTATTGCGCCAAATTTAGTAATGATGTTCATAGAAGATAATAATTTATAGTTAATAAAAAATAAGATTATTGCAAAAGTGATGGTTGCTGGCGGGGAAGGAAATCGGCAGTGGAGTTGTTGGTGTCAACGAGTTTGCCGAGAGCGTCACGACGGCGTATCACAGAGAGTCCGTAACGGGTCTTGTCGCTCGATGTCTCGGCACAATAGGTCCATCCCGAGTCGAGCGATGGCGAAACCACGTTCCACGCCCAGTCGTTCATAATAGAGAGGTTCACCATATCGATAACCCAAGAGTTGGGTATGAAATAGGCCTCGCCACTACTCTCGTAGGCGCCCCAGGCAGCATTCACCAGATAGGTGAACTTATAGTAATTGTCGGTGATGAACGTGTCGAAATCGGATCTCACGCGCACCAGACCATAGCTCTTGTTGCCTTTGTTGTGAAGCACGGTGTAACTCCAGATATCGGAGCACCACTTCACAAGGTTTACTGCATCAGGGTTGTCTTCATCGAGGAACTCGGCATTTGGACTCTCGTCATAGAACTCAAATTGAGCGCCGCTGAGATCAATGGAATTAGGGTTTATCGCCTTGTGATTCTTGGCATTGAATGCAATGAGCAGCGACTCGCCAGGCTCCATAGGCACACTTGTGCCATTGCCTGGAATCATATATAACCAGCTTATTGAGATGGCATCCTTCATCAAGTCTGGAGTAAGCACCCACTGCATGTCGGGCTGGAATTTAGACTCCACTATTGCCAGACTGTCGGCATAAATCAAGTGGTCGCTGTTATTGGTAATCTTGATGTATTGGTCATCGTTATAGGGTCTCTGCGTGCCGGGATAGGTGGTAGAAGTAAAGAAGAGTTCCTCAATAACTATCCCGTCTTCGGCATTATAGTTGTTGAAAAACAGTCTCACCATTGATGTGGCAGCATTATCGGCTCTCACCCTCACGCCTCTTGATTCTGCTCTCATCGTCGTAGATGTGCTGCTTGTGCCCACCGTGTAACTCATCTCACCAGTTACAACTATGTTGTAATAACCTTCGGGTACAACCACATTTGCAACATAAAGACCTTCATCGGCACTGAAATCATCCACAACGCAAGTCTTGAGAGTCTCAATATTGGTAAGTTGGGCTGTAGCCCCTGTCAGCACTGGGTCGCTCACATTCATGGGCAAGTCGAGATAGATGCGTAGCTGGGCATCATTCACAATATCGTTCTCGCTGCATGAAGTGAGCCAAGCGAGTGATGCGATAAATAATATAAATAGGATTTTTCTCATTGTTTCACAAGTTTATACCAATAGTTAACATTAGATTGTTTTGATGTTCTCGCTCCGAGCTGTGAGTGTAGCAATAACCAGCCTGGGCAAAGATTGAGAACCGCGACCTCGCGAAGTGATAATCGGCTCTCATCAGCATCGAGGCACTGGCAAAGTCGGCACTCATAAAGCGGTAGTTGTGGTTTAGCATCTCAATGAAGTGAGGCTCCATGTCGGCAAGTGGCAAGACAAGATTTCTGCTAATTCTCCCAAAATAACTGACACCGGCAGTTCCAGTCAGTGACCAAGATTTTGACACGTTGGTAATTATCTGACCTGTCAATTCGCCGTAGGCGTGCTCATATCTCATAGAACGGTGAGGATAGACAAACTCTTGTTTATTGTTCAAATACCCAATTTGTGCCTTCACGTTCCAGCCTATTTTTGCCTGATGACCCACCAATGCCGTGAGCGAAGTAGCGAGAATCTTGTTTTTGTACATTGTCAAGTCGGCGATAACAGGATAAATCTGCGACGATGATGTGCCTGCCAGATGTTGGTCGCTGGTGCGGCGGTTATACTTGAAGTCGGCCCATACGGCATAATTGAGCTTGCTGCTGTGCCTCCACCCAACTCTCACACTGGCTTCCTTGTTGTAAAGTGTAGAGAGTGGCAACGAGTTGAGCAGTCGCGCCACGCGCTCGTAATGATGTTGAGAGACTCGTAAAGTTGAGAACACACCATTGCCATTGGGCATAAGGTCGGCATGGACTTTGATGCCACCGCCCTTGAAAAACAAGTCGTTGATGTCGCCCGAGAAGCGTGAATATACTGCTCCGAGCCCCAACATCTGATATTCGGGCACGCTGCCGAGGGGTTTGTAGAAATCAACGCTACCGGTTTGGCGATAGATGTTTCCCTCAACGCTTAGTCCCAAATTATTCTCACCCAACTCTCGCGAGACTCCTGTCCGCAGAGTGAGGTCGGTAACAATGCTACGCATGCGCGGATCCACCTTGCGATATTCCTGCTCGGCACGGAAGAGCATCTCGCCTCCTACCCGCCAGCGGTTGATGCGGCTGGCATAGCCGCCTTCAAACACATACTGTTCTGTGCGCGTGTCGCCGCCCACTGTGTCGCCAAGGATGTCGGGTTCAAGTAAGTCAAAGTCTGCAACAGAGTTCCACTTGATACCTCGCTTCATGCCAGTCATATAGGAAGCCTTGCCCCATACTGCGCTGCCTGCCGACAAGCGCAGATAGGTGTCGACCTTAATGGAAGTCAAGGTGTGCCCCGTGCCTTTTTGCAGCACAAAGGGTTCGGACCGTTCCAGCCTATCAAGAGCCACACCGAATTGCGTGAGCGATGTCTTATAAGCCATCTCCATCAAAGCAGGATTATCCCAGGCGCTCAGCATTGCATCGTTGCTCATTGACAGATGCTCGGCAAGAACCTCGTGTTTAGGAGCCACGTCATCTTTTTGCTGAGCGTGTGCAACAAGTGCTAAGCCTATAAATGATAATATTAGAAAATTGTGTCTCATATCTCTCATGTGCCCATTAAAGTCATTTCCAGTTCAATCTTGTTGTCGTTATCAACCATCAACACATATTCGCTCTGAACCCGAAACGACTGTGTGAAAACATCACCATCGGCATTGCGGTATCTCACCACACCCTCAATGTTGATAGAATAGGCTCCACGCAGTATTTCGCTCACTGTTATCACATCCTGAGTCTTTCCTGCGGCAGTCACCACATCGCGGGTGTTTAGGTTCATCATTTCAATCGAATACTGTATCACTTCCATTTCGCCTTCGACGGACAAGATAAGTTCTATCTCACACGATGTTGTGTAATCATCAGAATCTTTGTGACACGATGTAATTGCCACCATTATCATGCACATTAATGTATAAGTAATAAACCTTCTCATATTTTTATATTCATTTCCAAACCAAAATAAGGGGTCACATGGCGGCGAATGGTCACTCCATCGCGCTCATAGCTGGGACTGTAGTCCCATATCTTGTTGCAGAACATGGCAATGCATAAGTGGTCGTTAAAAAATTTCTTGGTGACCTTGAAATTCACGTTCATCGCGAATGGCACCTTGAAAAGGTCGTACATCGACTCAGTGTTATTTCTTATGAGATAGCGCAAGTAAGTGTCATTGGCTAGGTCGCTGGTCCACACATGCATATTGCCATCATTATCCATATACTTATCGGGGTAATTGCTGATTGGAAGCCGTTGATTAGACGTGAACCACAGGCATTGCGCTGAAATAGAGAAACCGAGTCGCAGACGAGGGATATCGGTGTCGATGGTGAAGTTAGTGTTAAACATCTGGTCGGTATAACCTTCAATATCTTTGTAAATGCCCACATAGGGTATCTGCTTGTTGCCCACCACCTGAGAAGGGCGTTCCATGAGGGAGACTGAGTTGCGATGCACGGTCTTGAACCAAGCACCGTTGATGGTAAGGCGGGTGTGCAGGTTTTCAAAGCGACGCGACGAGAATGTGTATTCTATGCCCTCTTTCTTGGTCTGGCTGCCATTGGAGTAGCGACTAAGTGCCAGCAGCTCACTGGTCATCTCGTAAGGCACACCCTCAATTTCCGGCGGACCCTCGAGAGCATTGCCGTTGATGCCCGAAGTGTCATAGAGTTTATAAATGTAGGGCGCATATATCGCAACAGAGCGGAACCCTGAGGTCATATTCTCACGAAAGTAGGTCACCGACAGTCGGTTGCCCGAGAGGACGATATCGGCTGTGACTTCCCACTTGAAATTGCGAGCTGCGCGCAAGTCGTAGTTGGTGGGGTCAATGACATAGGTCATGATGTTGATGCGCTTGAAGGCCTCGTTAGGATGATAATAGTTGAACTGCACAAGGTCGATATAGGTCATTTCGGGATACAGGTGCTCAATGGTGGGCATCTTGGTGTGTTGCCCCACGCCGCCAGTAAGTTTGAAATACGATACTCGGTTGCGCACCATAAATTGCGGGAATGTCCACCCAATATTCACTCGCGGGTCAAGATAGATGTGGCCATGCAGGGCATATTGGTCCGACAGGTTGAGCATTTGCGCGCTTCTCACTCCAGCTACCACCTCGAGGGTGTTGCCGGCTATGGTAGTCTTCAAATTCTCCTCTACATATAGTGACAGAGTGTGGTTAGCGGGAATCGTAGAGAGGTCGCGAGGACGCCCGCTCATGCCAGGATAGAGAGGTCTGGCAACATCAAACAGCTGTCCTCGACCATAATTCTTGTCAACGTTCCAGTCGACACCTATCATGAGCATGTTGCTCACGCTTGTCGATGGCACCTGCAACTTGGCGTTGACTTTCAAGAATATATTGAATGGCTTGCTATCCACGCTGTGCTTAGCGGTGTAGGTATAGGGCAATATCACTGCATCGCTCTCGCCCTGAGTTGTCGATGTGGCGGCGATAGTTGCCCGTCGCAGCTGAATCAGCTTCTCGCGCTCTATGTTATCCTTATCGATAGAAGTTGAGAAAGTGGCATTGAGTACCTTAAACCACGATGATGAGCTGGCGCTTTTCATGCTTAATGCGCAAGTCAAGGCAACTCGGTTGTAAGATGACTTATAAGTGTCAATTACTCCTTCGTTGAGCTCAGGGTCGCTCTTGTCGTTGTCGAACGAGCCAGTATAATCGATGCTTGCCGAGAGTGAGGTGTTGAACCTGTCTCCATTCCACGCCTTGTGAAGTCGCGACGAGAGGGTAAGGCGCTTGTAGTTCTCAAGCACGTTGCGAGGGTCGTTGCGTGAGTCAAGGTAGTCGGCATTGAAGTTGAGCGACAAATGGCGCGGTTCCCACTCCAAGCCTTTGGACACATAGAAGAGAAAGCTTCCCATGTCGGCCTTGAGACGAGCATTGATGTCGTTTCCCCCACGCTTGCGCTCTATCTTTACCAATCCGCTTGTGAGGTCGCCGTATTCCACGCTGGGTATGCCGCGCACAATCTCCACGCGTTCAATGTCATCGGTTGAGATGGTGCGCATATCAACACCTTGGTTGGTGAAATCACGCTTGAGCGACTCGCTGTCGGTGGCGCCACTCACACGCTGCATGTTGGCACCAGTGGAGATGGGAGTACCATCTATCACGAAACTGGTACCCAGCGATGAAGTAGAGTAGTTATCGCCGCCACCTGCCTCGCGCAGGCTGATGGCATTAGGACTGCTCAAATGAGGATCGGTTGCTCGACCACCAGGCACGAGTTCCATCAAGTCGCCAAAGCTCGACGGCTGCAAGTGACCCATGGCATGGCGGTTGATAATCGACGCACTGGTGGGTCGCGACGACTCTTGTGCCGTCACCACCACCTCTCCCAGAGCGTTGATTTGTGACTCAAGGAAGTAAACGCCATCTTCAGGCTTTGCCACAAGAGGCTTATAGCCCACCGATGTAATACTTATCGTGGCACCGGCAGGCACAGTCAAGGTGAAGCGACCGTCAATATCGGTGACAGCCGCTACAGTTTTGGTACCCACAATAGAAATGGTAGCGCCTATCATGGGTTCGCCTGTGGTTTTATCTTTCACAACACTTGTGATAGGCTTTTGCGCAATGGAGGGAACAACTCCCACAAGCACAAGAGCCATCATCAGGCACGCTATTTTTATATTCATTGTTTGTTCTATTAATAATTGTGCAAAATTCGTGTTTTTCACATTCCTCTACAATACCCAATAATAGTGATAATCTCCGCGCTTATTAACCCGAATTGGTCAATTATTTTGTTTAATCAACCTTCAGTTCGAGTGAGTGAGCAACAAGAGTCGTGCGAAGCACGGTGTACGGCAAGCGAACCTCACTCATTTTTTTAGGCGAAGCGCCCATTACGCATCTCTAGGTTATTATTGCGATCACTCCATATTTCGGAAGAGGCAGAAAAACAGCGTTCCCACTTTTGCGGGGAACGCTGTTTTTTCTTTCGGGAGCAATATAACAGCAAGTGGTGATAGGACTCACTTATCAGTGCCATCCGCCGCCTGGAGGGTTGCCACCGCCTCCCATGCCACTGCTGGCACTGGTGTTGCTGTAAGTCACCGTAGCACTCAGTGTGCCTGTTGCCACACTCGTTCCACCACTCACAGTGCCACCTGTGGTAAGACCGTGGAATGTGGTGCCACCGCTCACAGTGCTTCCGGAGGTTATCGTGAACGCGCCGCCACTTGTCAGCTTAGGCGAAGAGATAATCATTTGCGAGAATGTGCGAGGCACTTTATAAGTGAGCACGTTGCTGCTGCCGCAACTCAAAGCCATAATTGTTCCAGCGCTGATTTGGTTTCCTGAAACCAACGACAGCTGCTTGCTTGATGATGACACCGAGCTGTTCTCACCGCCGAGACCTATCACCACACCGCCATCAATCACCACTGCGGTATTGTCACTGTCTATGCCCCCTTCGGGCTGACTTGCTCCGGCAGCGATTACCGTTCCGCCGGTAATGCTGATGCTTCCATTGCTGTCGAGCGCGTCGTTATTGGTAGAGTAGGCATATACGTTGCCGCCATTTATCGTGAGTTTGTAGCTCTTGTTGCTCACGTTGATGGCATCGTCATAGCTCGACACCTCAAGCGTGCCTCCATTAATGGTGACGTTGCTCTTGCTCTCAACGCCCTCGCTGCCTTCGCCGCCGCTAGCTCTCACCTTTATCGAGCCGCCGTTGATTATCACGTCACCGTCGCCTTTCACGCCCTTAGCACTGGAGTGCTGACTCCCGTAACTGTATCTCGCACCGGTGGTGAGAATTTTCACTGTGCCGCCGTTGAAGGTCACCGTCTGGTCGCCGTTAATGCCTTTTCCGCCACTTCCGGTGCTCTTTATGTAGAGTTCGCCGTTGTTCATGGTGAAAATGCTGTCGACCTTTATGCCGGCGCAAGCGTTGGTGTCTTTCTCGTCGCTGTCCCACTCGCCTTTGCCGCTCGTGATGATGGTGGTGCGGCCACCGTCAATCTGCACCAGCGCGTCGCTCGAGATACCCTTTGCCGCAGTCGCGCTCACGCCTATGTTCAAGACACCGCCATTGATAAACACGCCGTCATTAGTCTTGATGCCATTGCTCTTTGTTGTGGTCACATTTATAACATTACCAGGACGTAGCCTCACGTAGTCATCGCTGCACAGCCCGTTCTTATAGTTGCCGGTGATGTTTAACGTGCCGGAGCCTGCAAATATAAGCTGTCCCTCGCTGAAGAAGCACCCTTTGCAATCCTCATCGTCGGGGATGCCGCTATAGGTCGTGCCATCCTCAAGGCTGCTCACCGTGCCGCTAGAGAGTTCCACAAAAGTGCGCTTGTGGCTCTGGTTGTTGATAGCGGCACCACTCGGGTTGGTTATCGTCACTCCGTTGAGCAAGATTTTGAACTTGTAGTCGCTGTAGCTCTTGAACGAACCATCGCTTGTTGAGCCCGAGAGCACAAATACCATCTCCTTGTTGCCGTTGGTCACCGTCACATGAGCACCGTCGATGTCGATATCCACTCCGTCGGTGCTGCCTTCCACCGTCGCGCTGTTGCCGTCGTAGGTGACATACACCACCCGCGAGAAGGTGGAGTGCTCCACATAGTCATTATAAGCCTCATCGTTCTCATCGTCGGGGATAACCTCGGTCTCGCTCAGCGGCGTGGTGTCAAATTCTATGCTGAACGTCTCCAGGTCATCACCAGTGGCGTTGCCGCCAGTCTGTTGCCCACTTCCGTTGCCACCATTCCAGGGGTCGAGGTCGCTGTAGTTGTCCTCATTGCAGCCCGCGAGCGTTATCGCCGCAACTGCCATAATAGCTAAAATCACATAATTCTTCATACTTGCCTCCTCTCTTTTTTAGTTCAGAGTTCATAGTTTACAGTTCATAGTTAGCTCTAAACTCTAAACACTACTTACCTATTTGGGTTAATTTGTCAATTTAACAATTGTAATTATTATACGCAATCAACCGCTATTTTCTTGCATTTTATAATAAATATTCAATGAACAGCAACATTTATTAAGCGAGCCGATGAGCTAACAAGCTTACGAGCTGACAAGCAAACAAGACAATAGTATATAGATTTGCCTTGTTTGCTTGTTCCATGTCTGCTTATTAGCTCCATTGTTTAGCGTAAAAAATCCTGCCCATGATTATGGGCAGGATTTTTATTTATGATACAAGTTAGCGAGATATTAGTATCCGAATATTTCCTCTAGTGATACTCGGCGGATTGGTGCGATTTTCTCGAGGCGGTTCATGTCGAGCTCTTTCTCGTCACCGAGGATGAGGTAGCGGTAGGGCTTGCCTGCCATGTTCTCTTTCTCAAAGTCAACGATGTCGAAAAGGTGGAGCTTCGGCAGCTTCTCATAAACTTTAGAGTAGATGTCATAGTCGAGACCCATTTCCTGTGCCGCCATGTAGCTCTGGAGCACGCCGTAGCGTGTGGTGCGGCGGCTGGCGAGTTTCTTCATCAGCGACTCCTTGGCGAGGTTGAACGCACCATCGCTTTGTGGAATATCGGCGATGAGCTTGTTGAACTCGTCAACGCAGTCCATCATCTTGTCGTTTTGGGTAACGATGTAGGTGTAAGCATCCTCCTTGTGCCCCATGCGTGATGGTTGGTTATAGACAGCGGCAGCCGAGTAGGCAAGTCCACGCGCCTCACGCAGTTCCTGGAAGACGATGCCATTCATGCCAGTTCCAAAGTACTCATTGAAGAGGCTGATGACAGCAGCGTGCTCGGGTTCCCAGTCGCGCTCGCTGTTGGTGTACTGCACCATGTAGATGTTCTTGGCGTCGTAGGGAGCCAGCAGAATCTCGGTCTCGGTAGTAGGCTGCTCCATGTAGTCCATGCCAAAAGGCACGTCGAGCAGGTTCTTAGGCGTCTTGTGAAGCTTAGTGATGCTTGCCGAGAAGTCTTTCTCGCTCATGGGACCGAAATAAGCCACTGTGTGCTGCATATTGCCAAGCCCATTCACCAGTTGCAGGAGTTCGGCAGGGTGGGTGCCGCGCAGCTGATCCTCGCTGAGGATGTTGGTGTAAGAGTTGTTGGGACCAAACTGACCATACTCCATCAGCCTTGCGAAGCACTCCTGCTGGTTGGTCTTGGCGTCGGAGCGAGCTTTGAGAATCTGGTCAACGAGGCGGCTATAGGCCTCGGTGTCAACTGCCGCATTCTTGAAGAGGTCCTCAATTAGAGCCACCGCCTCGGGCATGTTCTCGTTGAGGCCACTGATGGTGATGAAGACATGGTTGTCGGTTGCCGTAGCGTAGAAGTTGCAGGCGAGCTTGTACATGCGCTGCTTGAACTGCTGCGGAGTGAGAGTCTTTGTGCCGAGATAGTCGAGATAGTCGAACGCCAGGTCATAACGCAGGTCGGCAGTGTTACCGAAGTCATACTTGTAAACCAGCGTGAACAAGTCGTCGTCGGTGTTCTGCTTGTAGAGCAATGGCAGCCCAGCCTTAGTCTGTGAGACATTCATGTCGGTCTTGTAATCGACAAAACGTGGATGGATGGGCTCAACGGTCTCTGCCATGAGATTCTTGACAAAGTCGCTCTGCTTGTCGCGATTGGTGGGGATGGGAGTAATCTCGGGCTTCTCTATCTTCTTTACCGAGTTATCGACTCCCTGGCGCTTGTAAACGCACACATAGTTATCGAGCAGATAACGGTTGGCGAAGTCAACAATCTGCTGCTTGGTCATGCCGCTCATGCGGTCGAGCTGCTCCACCTGCTGACTCCAGGGAGTGCCATGTATGAAAGCATTAACGAGGAAGCTAGCACGGGCGCGGTTGTTGTTAAGCCCCCTAAGATATTGAAGTTTGGTGTTGTTGACTACGCTGGTGAGCAAGTCGTCGTCGAAGTCGCCCTTGCGCAGCTTCTCAATCTCGCCGAGCAGCAGGTCACGCACCTGCTCAAGGCTCTGGCCATCGTTGGGATAACCCATTACCCACAGCAGCGAGTAGTCGGTCATCTCATCGGCATAGATGTCCGACTCCATGATTCTCTGCGGCTGGTCGAGGTTCAGGTCCATAAGACCTGCCGTGCCGTTCTTGAGCATCTGAGAGATAACCTCTAGAGTGTCGCACTGCAACGAGCTGGCGCCGTCGAAGCGCCAAGCAAGGGTGACAAACTCCGCCTCCTGACCCATTATGGTGGTGTCAACTGGTGCGGTAAAGGGTTTGATAGGCGCAAACTCCGGCCGGGAGAGGTTGAGATTGGGCTGCCAGTCGCCAAAGTACTTGTCGAGGGTGGCAATCACCTTGTCGGGGTCCATCTCGCCAGCCATACAGATGGCGATATTGTTAGGGCAATAGTAGTTGTTGTAGTAGTTCTTGATATTGGTGATCGACGGATTTTTGAGGTGCTCCTGAGTGCCGATGGTGGTTTGAGTGCCATAGGGGTGGCCAGGGAACGCCTTGGCGTAGAGAGCCTCCTCGAGTTTCCACATATCTTTTGCCATACCAATGTTTTTCTCCTCATAGACAGCTTCGAGCTCGGTGTGGAAACCGCGAATCACCATGTTGCGGAAGCGGTCGCTCTGGATGCGTGCCCAGCGGTCAACCTCATTACTGGGGATGTCCTCGGTGTAGCAGGTGACGTCGGTGCTGGTGTAGGCGTTAGTGCCAATGCCGCCAATGCCCGCCATCAGTTTGTCATACTCGTTGGGGATGTTGTACTGAGCGGCAATCTGCGACACGCTGTCAATCTCGTGATAGAGCTGCTTGCGCAGGGCGGGGTCGGTGACCTTGCGGTATTGCTCATAGCGAGCCTCTATCTCATCGAGGTAGGGAGCCTCTTTTTCTACATCGCTGGTGCCAAACTGCTTGGTGCCCTTGAACATAAGATGCTCAAGATAGTGTGCCAGGCCAGTAGTCTCGGCGGGGTCGTTGCGTGAGCCAGTGCGCACTGCGATGTGCGCGGCGATGCGTGGCGACTCATTGTTTACACTAAGGAACACCTTCATGCCATTGCGCAGAGTGTAGCACTGCGTGTGCATGGGGTCTCCATTATATGTCACTGCCTTGGGCAGTTGGGCTTGCGCTGTGAATGTCATTGCCACAACAGCAAGCAAAGTGAATAAAATTTTGTTTTTGTTCATAATAGAATTTATAAATAGTTGTGTTATTGAGTTTTTTGGCTTGAGAGCTTCGGCCGCAATTCCTTCAGCAACGGCATCAGGCGCACGTTCGACGGCTCGGCGGTAAGCACCTTGAGCGAGATGTGCTCGCCCATGCCGCCAAGGGTCTCAAACTGGAAGTCGGGATTGCTGTCGTAGTCGATAGCAGGCACATTGTCACCGTCAAGGCGAGATATAGCCTCGGCAGTCATCGCCTCGAGTTTGAGAAGCCAGGGGCGCACATCATTGTAGAGCAGTCGGTCGCTCTCGCTGGCAGAATGTGCCATCGTCTTGAGGACCTGACAAGCATCACGCACCTCGCACAATTCTTTAAGAAGCGAGTTTGGGTTTGGCGAACCGCGTCTCACCGATGCCTGATAATTGTTAATCCTGTATGCTAGCGCGTCTTCGTCGTAATAACGCAGATATGGAGCCAGCTTTTTGAAAGCCTTGGCGTAATCTTTGCCCACGACGGCAGGTATCGCGGCATCCCAACTGTCATAGTTGTCGAAGGCGGCGTTGTTCCAACTATAGTCGGCTACGCTGAAGAGTGCGATTTTAGAGAGTTCGCCCTGCTGCATAGGGTTTATGATAAGGGTGTTGAGCCCCGAGAGGTGTTTCTCGATGCGAGCTAAATTATTGATGTGGGTCTCATCACGGAAGTTGCTGTAGGTGTCCATCACAAACAGCTTGCTAGGGTCTTGGTCGTTGCAGGGATAGTTCCACCACCAGCTCAACTCGCGACCGAGCCAGCCGCTCACCCTTGCCAAATCTTCATTGTTGGGCACCGACCACACGTCGCGGCCAGTGATGTAGATATTTATCTTCTCAGGGGTGGTGCTGAGCGACTCATAGAACTCCTGAGCGCGCTCATCGCTCACCCAGCCATGAGCATAGAGCTGCGGCACGTAGTGCAGAGGCTTCACCGTGTCGGTGGCAAGAGCGCCAGCCTTGTTCCAGCGAGCGTCAATTCTATTCTGGAGAGCCGAGAGATTGTCGGCGCAGAGCTTCATGATAGCTGGGTCGCTTGGCACGCCCACATCATCGACAAAGACGCCAAACTGCCGCACGCCCAGCTGATGCATGCTCCCAAACTTCGCCATTATCTTGTCAAGTACCTGCGGGTCTTCGGCATTGGCGAAGGCATTGCCGGGGTGAATCGCCCAAATGAAGTTCACCTTGGTCTCATGCGCCACCGCCGTGATGTCGCGCATCATGTCCTGTGTGAGGTAGCCAATGCGCTGCTCATGGGCAGTGATAGTCGTGGGATAAGGGTCGCTCCAGTAGCGGGAATGGTAAGGGTCGCTCTTGGCGCCATACATATAGGTGTTCATCTTGTAGCGTGCCATGAAGCGGAACAGGTCTTTGGTTACCTCGGCGGTGTAAGGCACTCCATAGTAGCCCTCGATAATGCCGCGGTTCTTGACATCGGCGTAGTCATAGATTGTGACGCACGGCAAGTCGCTGGTGCCTTGGTCGAGCATCTGCTCAAGAGATGCCAGTCCACAAAACACAGCATCAGTGTCTTCACCAATGATTGCCACATTAGCTAGACCTTTACTATCTGATTTAAGATTCAAGATATGACGGTCATATTTTGGCAAATTGAAGATGCTTCGGTCGACACGCAACACGGCATCATGCTCATCACCAATCTTTTCTTTTGGATTGTTTACACTAAGATGCACGAAAGACTGACAGTTGTGAGGAGGAGTGCCAGCCATAATCACCACTGGGACAAGACCATGGTCGCTAAGTATCTGCTTTGCGCGATTTATTGTTGCAATGTCAATCCCATCTTGAGGAAATATTAATACTCTCTGAGAAAAGGACGCCGTGCCAGGATTCCTCACCTGCTCATGAGGAACGGGGTAAATGTTATATGGCTCATTAGCCATCGCCACCAAGGCGGAACACATGGCAAATATTAGTATTAATTTTTTAATCATAGAAATGACTTTCTAAAAAATCACCACAAATGTAGCCATTTATCGCCAAAAAACAAAAAAGTTCTTTGTCTTTTCACACAAAAAGAGTAATTTTGCAATTTAAGAACTAAATTCTGATTTCCGAAAACTCAAAACTGATAACTGAAAACTCAAAAACATGAATCTTGAGCAACTCACAGCAACCATTAGCAACTACATCTGGTCGTGGCCAATGATAATACTGCTGCTTGGCACACACATCTTCCTTACCATACGTCTGCGTGTGCCACAGCGCAAAATATTCACAGCCATTAAACTCTCGTTCACTAAAGACAAAGACTCCACAGGCGACGTGAGCCAGTTCTCGGCGCTTGCCACATCCCTGGCGGCGACTATAGGCACGGGCAACATCATAGGGGTAGCGACGGCAGTGTCGCTGGGAGGTCCAGGAGCCGTGCTGTGGTGCTGGCTCACGGGCGTTTTCGGTATCGCAACAAAATATGGCGAGGGACTGCTGGCAGTGAAATACCGTGTCAAGACCAGCGACGGCACAATGATTGGCGGACCGATGTATGCCCTTGAGAGAGGACTGAAAATGAAATGGCTGGCAGTGCTGTTTTGCATCTTCACCGCCATCGCCGCCTTTGGCATTGGCAACGGCGTGCAAGCCAACGCCATAAGCAAGAATTTCGCCGAACTCTTTAGTGACAGCAGCGGTGTGGCGGCACTGGCCTCATCAATCAATAGCGCAATCGGGGTGAGTCTCTCTCCCGAGACATTTGTGAGCATTCTCGTTGGCATCTGCCTTATGGCACTTGTTGGAGTGGTGATAATTGGTGGTGTGAAGAGCATAGGCAGGATTTGCTCGGCACTGGTGCCGTTCATGGCGATTCTTTATGTGATGGGATGCCTCTATATCCTGGGTGTGAACCATCAGTATCTCTGGGACGCGGTCTGCTGGATATGCCGCGATGCTTTCTCACTTAAAGCTTCGGTAGGGGGAGCCGCGGGAACGGCAATCATGATGGGGGCACGATACGGCATCGCCAGAGGGCTTTTCAGCAATGAGTCGGGACTCGGCTCGGCGCCTATTGTTGCGGCGGCGGCACAAACCCGCAATTCGGTGCGTCAGGCGCTAGTAAGCTCCACCGGCACCTTCTGGGACACCGTGGTGGTGTGTGCCATTACAGGCCTCGTGCTCGTCACCAGCATCCTCGCCTACCCCGGAATCGATTTCCATGACGGCGGTCTGCTCAGATCGGAAGAGCGTCGTGTAGGGAAA
>CALDIG010000155.1 GCA_937904375.1 uncultured Prevotellaceae bacterium | reverse complement strand
GTCCTCTCCGCCAAAACAAGGGTAACAAGTTGCACCGCAACGAGTTACCCTTGTTGAATTTAAAAGTCATAGACGCAGTATAGACGATAGAAGTTTAACCATTTGCATTCTTCACACCAAAGAATGTAAAAAAAATGTGCCCAGCACGGAAGAAATTAAACTCACTGAGCGAGGTTTTGAAGTTCACCTATCCAAAACTTCACACTGGCGGCAAGTGGTATGTCGATTTCTATGCCTACGATCCTGCCGATGGCAAGATGCGCCGCAAAAAATATCATCTTGACAACATTGAAAAAATCAAAGAGCGTCGCAAGCGTGCCAACGAACTCATAGAGTTGCTGACCAAACTTTTACGTGAGGGTTGGTCGCCGTGGGTCGATGCTGACAGCAACCGGGCCTACACTTTGTTAGAGGAAGCCTTAAATAAATATGAGGCATTCGTTGGGAGAATGCCGAAATACAAGACCAGGAAGTCTTACACCTCACGACTCAATATCTTGCGCAAATACAACGAGCAGCGGTTGTTACCTATCCGTTATGTCTATCAGTTTGACACGGCATTTGTCAGCGATTTTCTCGACTACATATTTTTGGATCGAGAGGTGAATCCGAGAACCAGGAATAATTACCGGCAGTGGTGTCAGTCGTTGGCAGCCTTTTTCGTCGAGAAGCAATACATGAAAAGCAATCCTGTTGAAGTCATCAAGGATATTGCTGAGGTAGGAAAGAAACGGCAGCCGTTGACTGCTGCCATGTTGAAGCAGCTGGAGTCTCATCTTCGTGAGTCTCATCCGTACTTCTATCTCGCTTGCATGATGGAGTATTACACTTTCATCAGGCCAGAGGAATTGAGTCACATCAAGCTCGAAGACATTAGTATCAAGGAGCAGTCAGTATTCATCAATGCGTCCGTGTCGAAAAACAAGCGAGATGGCAAGGTTGGTCTGAATGACAAGATCATCAAGTTCATGATAGAGCTTGGCGTGTTCCAGCATCCAAACGATTTTTATCTGTTTGGACCGAAGGTGTCGCGCCCATCAGCGACACGTAGCGACAGTGAAATGTTCCGGCGCAAGTGGAATACATTAGTACGCAAAGGACTCGGTTGGAGTGATTGTTACCAGTTCTACAGCCTTAAGGACAGTGGTCTGCGTGACCTTGCCAACGCCGAGGGCATTGTGATAGCGAGGGACCAGGCACGTCACTCAGATGTGTCAACCACTAACAAGTACCTGCAAGGTCGAGATGCTGCCGTTCATGATGAGACTAAGCACTTCAAAGGCAATCTTTAGTCCAGCTTGTAGAAATAGCCGGTCACCAATGGTGACACACCTTTTGCCGTGATGTTGTATTCAAGTTTCTCGCAAGCGAAACGCTGGCCATGAATAAGAAAAGCCCTCGTAGGCTTCAGCACCTCATTGGAGATAAACTTGATGCAATATTTAACGGTGGTGTCGATGACAGTGCCATCGGCGAAACTCGTGTTGCCGATAGTCTCTTTGTCTTGCAGTTGCTGCAGTGTCAAGAAATTATGCGCACTGATATGTTTGTTGCCATAGGCATTGGCCTTGACTTCGTAAGCCGAGCATGGCTGCACCACTGGGTAGTCGCCGATGCAGCTCATGTCATCGGTGGCAATGGCTGTCATCGATTCGGGCACGTAGGCCACATACATTTTATCGACTTCAGATGCGCTGTCAACCGTAGTCTCACCCGAGATGAGTAACTCAAGGTCGGTCTTGACGGTATCGGCAGCGCGCACCAGGATCTTCTCGCCGACATCAGCAGGGCCTTCGATGGCCAGTATCGGCATCGGCACCTCGGCAACCTTCAGTTCACTGTAGTAAGTCTTGCCATTCTGCGTGTATGACGATGTGATAACAAATGGCACATTCTGCATGATTGTGGTGGCCGGCACAATCTTCAGTTCAACATCAATATCCTTTTTGTCGGGCTGACGCATGAGGGCACCGAACTGGTTGACCTCTTTGAAGTAGTATTCGGTAACCTCGCCGTTGGTGTCCTTGACGGTGGCAAGAATAAACTGATGCCCTTGAACATTGAACAGCTTGTTTTTGTCGTCCGCCGAAGCACCACTGCGCAGATATGCCTGCATCTGTTCGAAAGTTGTGAAGCGATTATCTATAGTGGCAGCCCCAAGGATGTCTTCCGAAAGGTGATATTCGCTGTCCTCCATGCTAAACCCGATGTTGCCATTGCTAACGTCTTTGGTCTCTTCTTTCGCCACCTCTGACGTGTATTCATCAACAATGTCTTCAATGGGAAGCGGTGTATCGCTCCACCATGTCTGGTGGTTCACCAGCGTGCAGGACTTGGTTATCTCGTCAACCTCGACAACGATGCCCAGGAATCTCTCGACCTGCGTCAGGAACTCGTTCACCGTCCAGTGAGGTAGAGCCTTTGCGATATCCACACGGTTGTTGGCCGTGACGATGAAAATGCGCCTGAACAAAGTATTGTCAGTATATAGCCTCTTAAGACCTTCTATGTCTATCTCGTAGCCGACAGCTGCGAGAACCTTGACAATCGTGCGGCATAGCATCGGCATGTATGATGGGCACACTTGCGGAGTGCCGTCAGATTTCGCTTCCTGGTTTTCCCATTCAAGACGGTATTCCGGGAAATAATATCCGTACCCATTGCCGTCGCGCCCATGCATACGCATCACAATCTCGTTGCAGAGCAGACCGCTGTCGCAGTAACTGTTCCAAGAACTGTTAACATTGATGACGGGGAATGCTACGCCTCTATTGTCATAGGCATCATAACCTTGTGAATGGTCATAAGCCCACCATCTCTTTTGCCACCATTCAAGGGCGTTCTGTGCTTTGGACTTATCCTGGCTGTCTGGCTTATTGAGAAAGCGGATGTCAACACACTCAATCCAGTCAAGCACTGCTCGGTAGAATGCGGTGCCTTTCTCGGCCGGCTGCGGCTCGGGCTGATATGACAACTCGTGCATCCAGTCGCCGAGGTCGAGTTCGTCAACATAAAGCTCTGCACCTTTGGTATAGAAGTTCATCTCGCTGTTGCCGCCCAGCAGCTGCACCCTGACCGCCGAGTCGGTGACTTGGTTGATGACCGCCTTGCCATTGAGCAGCACCTTGTTATCGACACGCAGCACGGCTTGCAACTCACGGTATTCGGTCACTGTGTCAACCCTGTTGATGCTGCCGAAAATGGCACGGTTCTCGGCGCACTGCAGCGGCAGCTCAATGTCGTAGGTGTAGCTGCCCGTCTTGTTGAAATAGACGTTCTCACGCGTGAGTTTGATGGCCACATTCTCACGCAGCACAGCGGGCTTGTTGTCAAGGAAAAGTTCAATCATCGCTTTCTGGTTTTGTAAGCTATGAGCAGAAGCACCGCTATCATCGAGACACCGCCGAAGATCATCAGCGTCTTCTGCGCCCATGATAAAGGGCGCGGTACCTCCACCTGTCTTTCTATTGTCTGCGTGGTGACCACCGGCACCTGCACGCTGTCGGTGACGTGTACGGTGTCAACACGCACCACATTGGTAGTGCCTTGCAGGTTGTGCCACTTTTCGATGAGCACCGTGTCGCCTTTCACGAAGTGGAACACCGAGTCGCGCTGCACCAGGGTGTCACGCACATGGTCTATCTTCACACTCTCAATGGTGTGCTCCTGCACTATCGGCACTGGCACCTCAACCCGCTCGGTGATGGTCTTGGTGCCCTTGCAGCCATCGAATAAAAAACCCAGGCAGATTATCAAGAATAGGTAAAAGCTCCTCATTTCAAAAGTTCTTTATAAATGAAATCTTCAACACCCATCACATGGGCTCTTACGATACTGTTTTGTCCCTCCTCCGAGACAATATATTTGAGGTCATCTTTGTCATTGAAGAAGAAATTCTCCGTCAAGACACCAGGGCAATTGCAATGGTATATCACATAGAAGTTCGCCTCTTGGTCAGGGTCGCCATCTGCCATACTTCTGCGGATGCTTCTCTTGTCTTGCTTCACAAAATACTCATCGGCATATTTGTAGATGCAGTCAGCAAGTATGTCGGACTTGTTCTGCCCTTTAGTGGTATAGATGCACCAGCCTTTTGCGTTAGCCCATCCATTGTCCTTAGCGGGTGCCGCATTTGAATGTACGCTGATAAAGACGCATTTGTCTTTCCCATACTGTTTACATATCTTGTTGGTGGCATTGGCTATTTCGGTGAGTCCATTTGGTCCTGTCTGCTCAATCTCATGAACATTCCATCCACGCTCACGAAGAGACGCTGTTATCTGCCTGCCGATTACACGGTTTGACAGATATTCATAGTAGCGGTCGGTACCGAACTGAGGATATTTTGCGAAATAGGCTTGATCCTCTTTTGAAAGAGTTGAATAAAGTGGGGAACGTTTGCCTGGTGTGGATTTAGCATGCCCATAATTCATGATTATGTGTATATCCTTCGTCGGCTTTGTACCCACATTTTCCTTAACACCAAGTGCCGCCCATGTCATGGGACCGACAAATCCGTCGGGTGTGAGATTGTGGCTCTTTTGGAATACTATCACGGCAGCCTCGGTCTTGGGGCCGAAGTCGCCATCAGCAGTGATGTGCAACGCTTGCTGCAAGGTGGTGACCTCGTCACCCTTGCAGCCCCTCTTGATAGTCTTCATTTTTGATGTTTTTGTCTTTAGGTAATCGGTTGGCAATAGTCTCTTCAATCTCGCCCAGTTTGCGCTTGGTGTAAAGTGTGATGCCGAAGATGCTGCCGCTATAGAGCAGTGCCTGCCCCAGAACCCACAGTACAGAGTCATGAATCTCGCCTGAGGGTGGAATGATAAACCCTGCGGTGGTGATGCCCACGCCGAATGCGAGCATGCCCACCGCACTCCATGTCGCAACGCTGTCTTTCTTGTTTGGTTTCATATCTTTTGCATTTAACTTTGCAAAAGTATAACCATATATCAACTCATAAAAAGACACTACAATGACATTAAACAATGTTTTTGACCACTATCGCCAGCACCTCTCCCGCATGGTCAAGCGAAGCACCAGGGAGGACTACAACAAGCGTCTCGCCATGCTGTCAACCTTCTGCGCCATGCAGGGCATCACATCCATTGAGGACATTGAGTTCTCGCAGTTCCTGGAATGGGTGTTCATCGGTCGGGGTGTCGCACCTCGCACTCACAACAACTACCGCACATGGTGCCTGTCGTTTTGCAAATGGCTGCGACAGCAGCACTATATCTCCGGCAACCCGCTGCTCGATGTGCCGCCGCTGAAAGAACCGCCGAAGGTGCGCCAGCCTCTGCCACCCAGCGAGCTCAAACGTGTGCGTGACTTCCTCAACGAACGCAACAAGCACTACCTCCTCGCCGTGATGATGGAATACTATTGCTTCATCCGTCCTGACGAGCTGTCTAACATCCGCATCGGTGACATCGACGCGAAGGCACACGCTATCTATGTCCGTGCTGAAATCAGCAAGAACGGCAAGGCAGAGATGGTGGGTCTCAACAATGCGGTGCTGTCGCTCATGAGAGAGCTGCACGTCCTTCGCTCACCGAAAGACTGGTACCTATTCAGTGTGCGCTGCCGACCAGGGGCGACAAAACTGCACAGCCGCATGTTCCGCGACCGATGGGCGAGGCTGCGCAAACGTCTGGATCTGCCAAAGGAATACCAGTTCTATTCGTTGAAAGACTCAGGCATCCGTGACCTCGCCAATGCCGAGGGCATCGTTATCGCCCGTGACCAAGCGAGGCACAGCAGCGTAGCCGTCACCAACAAATATCTTCAAGGACGTGACCGTCCTGTGCACAAGGAAACAATTCGGTTCAAAGGTGCGTTGTGAGGGGAACGCCCTCTCGGCGGAGATGGGGAAGATATTAGGACAAAGGACAGAGTATCCAATGGATATGGTTCAGCCAAGTGAAAGTGGTGCTATTCGACCAACATCTGGAACAGACTGGAGTATCGGTGGGTGGTGGCGCACACCTTACACAAAAATAGACCCGACAAAACCGATATACGCAAAAGGAGACAGCAATAACGCAAGTGTGGCATTTGTTGCATTCTATGACGACAATTTAGTCTGTAAGGGAACCGTCAGCAAGTTAGGAGCAGCTGGTGTAGAATATGAGGTTCAAGTCCCCGAAGGTGCCACATGTGCGAGAGTTGTATGCACTACTGCACAAAAAGCGACATCATATCTCACTCAAAAAAATCAACGCAACCTTAAAGATGTTGTTGTAGAGCATGATGAAATTCTTAATGAGGAAATAAATCTTATTGATTTGGTTAAGGATATAACTTACGGTTATCTTGGGCTTAATACTGGAGTTCTAACTTCTCAATTATATAGAACAACAGACTATATTTTTATAGATGACTCTTTAGATATAACTCTTTTCATGGCTACGCGATATGGCACACCTATGGATGTTATATCGTTTTATTCCGACAAAAAAGATACAACTTATCTCGGAGGTCTGCATCATCTCGTTGACAATACCGATGAGAACCATTTCCATAAATTGGATATACCTCAAGGTGCAAAGTGGATGCGAGTTTGTGGCCCTAACGAAGCCAGAGTTAGAGCTATTAAATTGATGGTCAAGCAAAGCGATTACACCTCTTTGCAGGTTGATGCATTGGCAAATGCCAACGATTACAACCCAGCAAGGTTCCTTCTTCCAACGAATATAGATGTTGTTGTGGGTAGGCAATGCGATTTCTTTGTGCAGGACACAATCTACAATCTCAACAAATTGCCGTATGTGTATAGTCTTCCAAGCTCAGTAACTGATTATGGAAAAGGTCATTTGCGTATTAATGCAAGTGGTACTGGGACTGACCAAATAACGCTCAAAACCTACAAACAAGACCGATATATAAATGACTATTTGGTAGGCACGCAGACTATTAACGTGCGAAAGGTCGCAAAGAGTGGAATGAGTGGAACATTCAACGTGCTAATTGTCGGTGACAGCCTTGTGGAGTATGGTCCGAACCCTTCCGAAACCTATCGCTTACTCAATGAGGATGGCGATGTTACTATTAACCAAATTGGCAAACAATCGCAAAGTCTTGACGGAGTGACTTACCACCATGAAGGGCATGGCGGTTGGACATGGGCAAGGTTCAATAGTGGTTCTGACTCTCCCTTCGTGTTCAATGGGGAGTTGTCTTTCGCTCAATATATGGCGACCAATTTCCCCAATTTGAGTGGCATTGACTTCTGCGTGGTGATGCTTGGCACTAATGATAGCGAAGGTTACACACTCCCAGGCGCAAAGACCTTTGTTGACGCTCTGCTTGCTGACTACCATGACTGCAAGATTGCAATCGGCATTCTTGCTCTCGGCAGACCTTGCGAGGGTATGCCTACTGCAATGGAAAGGAAACTGAGGACTGCGAATGTAGAGTACCTTGACACATTTGACAACGGCAAATACCACGCTAATGTGACTTGCATCGGTCAAGGTTGCTGGATTGACCGAGTCAATGACTATCAGCATGAGGAGGCAGATTCAACACCTTACTCCGAAGATAAATTCATTCGCTATACCGACGGAGTACACCCGAGAGCTCAAGGATACAAGCAATGGGGGCGAGCGGTTTACTGCAAGATACGCTCTTGGATCGCTGGGAACTTGTAAAGATTAGCGCAGAGGTTTCGTGCCTCTGCGCTATTATCATAGAATTTCAGTAAGATACAAATACCTATCTGCCACAAGCGTGTTGGATGTAACACCGCTAATATAGCTGTCCATATTGTCAAGGTAGGTCGTATTGTCAACCACATACACCTCAACTGGTATACCAGCCTCTTTCAATGTGGTGTAACTATCATTGTACGACATATCTGCTATAACCTCGTTGAAGTCGTTTTTCAGCTCGTTATACAGAGATGTTGTCGCAGCCGCCGCAAGCATAGCGAGCCTTGCTTTAGTGTCTAATGCTTTGACTGAACGAAGATAAATTTGGTTGCCAAGATATGTCACATTCCCTCGCATTCCAGCATTTTGCACAGCAGCCACTATCGCTGACACATCAGCATCTTTGTATTCAAGGTATGCGTGCAACCCCAGCCTCTTGCATAGGGTTAAGAATTGAACAAGTGTTGGTATCTTTGTGCCAGCGAACTGAGAACCTTTTGCGATGCCAAAGTCGTATTCAAGTGCTTGCTGATAGGTGATGTCTGCGATGTTAACTGTGCCACTAATCGCAGTGCCATCTGCATTTCTTGCCGTGCGGTTGATAGATGCATCATGAAGTAGCACAAGCACACCATCGCTTGTTGTGCGAACATCTGTCTCCACACAGAAGAAACCTTGCCTTCTTGACTCTTGGAAAGCCACAAGCGTGTTCTCAGGATATGTGCCATAGCCTCTGTGATTAACTGACTTTACTATTCTTGGCACATCGGGAATTTTTACCATTTGAACGGTAAAGCCTAATTTCGCCTCATCGGTGGTTATTGCAGCATAGGTTGTCTTTGCTACCCAAATAACTGCCATGTGTGCGCCATGAGGCACAATGGCTGTGATTGGCTCAGTGGTCACATCTGTTTTTGATATAACAGTACTTGCCCCTATCTGCTGTGAACCGACTTGCTCATAGGTGCAGAAAAATAAACAAATATTGTATCCACTTGTTGGTGTAACTCTAAAACCATAGCCGAAGTCTATGGGTAATTGTGCAATGCATCTTGTACCCGAAGAGATTACGGAATATGACGTGCCTTGAATAGTCTTGTTCTCATAGAGCATCGCATCAGCAGGCACGTCAGTTATGCCAAAATGGTTATACAGATAGCCATAAAAGTTGTTGGCCATTGTGTTAGGTATATGTGTGATTGGTATATCTTTCACACCAACCTTGTCATCGGTTCTCGGGTATTCCACATCGCCAATCTTCAACGGCATAGTGTTCGGCACATCGCCATACATATCGTTAAATGAGATACGAACATAGGCAGTGTTCTCTGGGGCTGTAATCGTGCGCCGCGCTGAATTCGCTGTATAAGATGTGACAATCTCTCTGCTCGAATTGTAAAACACTAATCTCGCCACTGTTAGTGATACACCCGGTGTCCACACCAAACTGTCACCTTGCGAACAAGGGAAATAATCGGGGTAATAGTTCCATGTTTCCTTAAAGACCAGCTTATTGGTTTGGTCAATGTAAAAGCCTTTGATGTAGTTTTGGCTGCTGCTCTCATAAAGGTATTTCCCCATTTCCGCCGAGAGGGCGTTCCCCTCACCACCTGTCGTGAGGTCGTTGACGAGCACCACATCACCGAGGTCAACACCGCTGTCGCCCTTCGGACCGGGTTCGCCGGGAGCGCCATCGGCACCCTTCAGCTGGGCGCTTTGGTATTTGCCGTCAAGCGTATCACCGCCGGTGCCTACCCACACATAGAGCGTCGTGCCGAGCAGATAGCCCTTCATGCGCTGCTCCGTGGTTGGCGATGTGGGTAACTCGCTTGTGCTGCTGATGACCACATAACCTTTAATGGCGTTGGTGCTAACATCGCCCAGTGTCTCTATAGTGTCCAGGAACAGTTGCCCAATGCGCAAGGCGGTATTCTCTTTCTCCTCGGTGGCATCACGCACCACCGCTGCTGCAGCCTTCAGTTCGTCTATTGTCTTTGCCATAATATTTTTTTTTGTTTGCAAAATTACTAGCAAAGCTATGGCTATAAAAAGACAAAAAAACCATCCTTTTGGATGGCTTCAAAATGATATATAAATATGTCTATTAAACCATGAAATCTAATTTCAATTCCTGCCTTAAGATTTGATGAAGATCTTCAGTTGACTCCTCTATCATTTCTTCAAATGATTTATTTTCATCCAACGAAACGTCATTTTTAGACGCAGGCTCAGTAACAATTTCTTGACTATGCTCTTCGCCGGCACTAAGTTTTAATATGTCAATAAATGTATCCATAATCATTGTCTAAAATAGTTTTGGAAAAAATGATTGTTTAACTCTGGTTTAAAGTAATGTTTACGTTTCATCCAAATTATACCATCGCCTTTTGATATGACCATTACATCAATAGGGCCTCCAACTGTGGATTGGTCAAGACTTATCTTTCTCTTTATTGAGGTGAGTTTAATTAAGCTTTCAACAAAATCAGCCAAATCTTCTTTGTCTAAAGCAATGACAGTATTAATAAATGGAGAAATATACTCTGTGAATGCTAATTGACGACACGTTTTAAAATATTGTTCTTGGTACTTAGCCAAATTATTATTAACAAAGTCTCTGATGCTTTTTGCTAATGAAATGTTGTCCTTCTCAACGATAGAAGCCATATCTATAAAAACTCTCTCAATAGGTTCGGAATAATTTCTTATGAATATGTCTTCAACTTGTGGGGCAATTCCTCTAAGAATCGTGTCCATTACATCAGTTTGGGCAAATGGACATATAAAAGCATCAGTGCCAGATTTGACGACACCATCTTTGTTTGGCAAATGGACTGAAGATAGTATACCATTTACGATAAAGCTTGTCTCATAGCAAAACAGTGATGGGAACAATTCGTCATCACCATACCCAATAAATACAAGGCCAGTATTATTAGCCTGCAATTGAGCGCAAACTAAAATTGAATATAATAAATTGCTTATTAAACATTCTTCTATGTGAGCCTTGTACCTGTTATTAAACTCAGTTGTAGCCTGTTTAATAAGAGAATCATTGTAATTATTGAAGTCTTCTTTTGTAATGCCACCGAAACAGTCCAATGGCTTTTTGTGCTCAGATATTATAGCATTAATTTTTAAAATCAATATGTTCTCAAAGTTTGGAGCAGAAACACCAACCTCCTTAGCGAGAGCATCAAGATAATTCAAAATATAGGGAATTGAGAATGTCTTTTGCTTATTAATGTCTGAGAAATAATTATTGGAACTCAAATAATTAAAGAAATCCGTAATATAATCAATAAGATGTGGTTTCTTGCTTTCGCCTAATTGTTTGCGATACTCTTTGATGATAATCTCCCATGGAATGTCCATCAATGACGTATTGTTATATATGGCGATGGCGACTGGCGCATATTTTGAGAGGGTAAATATCTTATTGGCAGAGTTAAAAACTTTGCGTCCGCCAATTGTGACTGCGCTATCGGCGGCTATTGCTGCCGCATGCCCGTTCAAAGCTGCTACTATTGCTGACATAGAAACAAATACATTTTTGACTAATAAACGGAGAAGACAGCAATAATATTGCATTTTATTTACAGATTATTTGACAATCGCTTTGCCGGCATCCTCTAGGGCTTCGCAGATCACTGCGGCGGCCTCCTCGCCCACCATGTGCGCCATGGTCTCTTTCATGCGCATCAGCGAGGCAAACAGTTTTTTGGAGAACCAGTCACGCCGTTCTCTCGGCTCACCGCTGGTGTAGTATCCGCCCCATGCTGGACCAACCTTGCGAGGAATGTCAAGCCGATGTTCATGGCGGTAGCTTGGAGAAAGGAATTCCAGGTCGCCGCCGTTATCCTTACCGTAACCATAGCCCACGCCGTGCGCTTGGTAGATGCCATAGGCGAGGAAGCGCATCACGATGTTTGCGCTCAGCCCGTCATGGGCCACGCTCTCGGTGAACGAGCCCATCAGTGTGCCAGTGCGGCGGATGTTCCAGAACTGCAGTTTGTCTTGCCAAATCTGCACCATCATCTTCGCCCAGTTGTCAACCCATAGTTGCTGCTGGCGTTCTATCTCCTGTCGGTTCAGTTCTGCCATTCCGTTGCGTCAAAGGTTAGGTCGATGGGTTCGGCGACTTCTACCATGAAGTAGAGGCCGGTGCAGCCATTTAGGAAGTATTGCCCAAGCTCACGACTCAGCACGCTCTCCGTGCGCAGGTACACCATTTCGTTGCTCAGCGCATCCTCGTCGATGAGCATGCGCGTCAGCAACTGACGGAATAGCGTGCGGCATTTCTCGAGTGCTGCCGTGTAGGTGGCCATCGATTTGATGTTGTAGCGGTGCATTAGGAACACCGTCACTGTGCGTTTCTTAAACCAGCCGCCATTGCGGCCTCTGAAAGTGGCACCGTCGTTGGTGTCATCGACACAGAAGAAGGCTTGCGCCGTGCGGAACTGCTGCAGCGGGCCCTGTAGGGTCTCAATGCCTGAGCAGCAGCAAAACTTGAATTTCTCGGTCTGGGCAAGAATGTTGCTTTGCCACAGCCCCTCGAAGTAGCCTATGTAGTCAAAGAGTTGTTTGGCGTTCATTTTTTCTTCATCTTTTGGTTGAACTCGTCGGCTTCCTTGGCTTTAGCGTCAAGCTCGGTCAAGGCACGCCAAGTGTCGATATTCAGGATTTCTTCTTCTTTGGTCACATCGCCGCCCGTCAAGGCACGGATTTGGTTGTTCATCACCTCCATCATGTCGGGCGTGCTACCAACCTCGCCGCTGGGCTTGAAGAAATGCGGGAACAGCGCGGCAAACATTGATTTCAGTTGTGCCCACCACTGAATGACCAGCAGCTGCTCCCACACAGCAAGTTTCTTCTGCAGCCCCGGGTAAAGCAGCGTGGCAAGGTGCTGCACGGCTTCTTCTTTCTGACTCTGCAAGATGCCTTGGTAGCAGTTCTCGCATTGCAGGTAGTTGGTGAAAGGCACGCCATGCAGCCTCACTGGTAGGGCTTCAGCGCCATGCAGGGTATCAAGATGCACTGGCACCTCTCCTGGATCATCCATCCAGTTCAAGCCCTCGAGTAGTCCGGGCAGAAGTTCTGGATCGAGAAGGAATCGTTTGGGTTTCTTCTCTCCAATGGGTACCGAGCAAACCCAATTCGCCGCCTCTTTACGCAGCACCTTCAACCCCGTGAGGTGGAGCAGCACGGCGAATTTAGCCTGGTGCGGTTCTTCTTGCCGGGCCTTGCAGCGCATCACCATAGCAAGCTCGCTTTGGTTCAACTCGTGCCAGCCTTTCGGCAGGTCAAAGTTGATGGTGTTGCGCTCATCCGAAAAAGTAGCACGGGTCATCTTTCTCGTTCTTGTAGGGTTCAAAGGTGTTGGCTGCGTAGGCGGTGGAGTTGGCATAGGTCGGGAATGTGCGGATGTTGCCGTCAAGCCACTCCACGAGTTTCTTCACGTGGAAGTGGGCCATCGCTTTGTCATCGGTAACGTCTGCACCAATCGTCATCAGTATCTTGTGGATGGCGGTGTTCTGCTCCGCTGTGGCGGTACGCAGACGCACGGCATCGCAAAGCTCGTCATAGAATTCCGGCGAGATGCAGTGCTTCACCTTTTCTTCGGCTGCCGATATCTTCGGGCGCAGCTCGTCAAGCGACGATCTGTGTCCGTTAGGCATGGCGAAGTACACCATCTGCTGCCGTCCGTTCCACGCCAGAGAGCGGAACACCGCTGTAGCGGTGTAAGTGTTCACCCAAAGCTCGTTGCCACGCAGGTAGTCCAGCAGGTCGTCGATGGAGTCATCAAGCGAGAACTGCACCTGCTGCCTCAAGCGGTTCACGCGCTCGCTGCTTGCCGGAGCTTGGTTTTGGTTGCTCACCACGCCGAAACCGTTTTCTGTGAGTACCAGGTCCAGGTGTGGAATGGCGGTCTTGTAGGCCGCAAGGCACGCCATGCGGTTGCACAAATTCAGCAGCGTCAAGTCTTGATCGCGTTGGTCGTAGAGATCTGCTCCCAGCAGCGACTTTACATCTGCCTCGCCCTCGTCGATATGACTGGCGATGCGCTCAAATAAAGTGTCGTCGGGCATGACGGCACTCGGCACATAGTATTCAAATTGATCACGCGTCATTGTCATTATTGTTATCTTGGTTCAACGAAATCTCTTTGGCATCGGTCTTTTTGTCCAATGTGGTGAGCATGATGAGCGGCACATCAGGAACAACCTTGTCTTGCCAGCCGTTGTAGAAGATGACCACCTGGTGAATCTTCATCATGATATCATGCCACGACTTCTCGAGCGACTGCTTCAAGGTGAACAGCTCACGCTTATCGCTGCCGCTATTGTTGCTTTGGCTTTTGCCTGGTGTCGCGCCCACGAGGTTCGGATGTATATTGTCACCATAGCAGGTCATGTTAGCGGCTTCTTGGATGTCTTCTGACCAGTCACCGCCTTCCTTGCTCGAGTCAATGAGGTTGATGCGCACCATGCGGTTCTCTTTACCATTGGGGTCGATATAGTAGCCGGTGATCCAAACCTTGCCGCTGTTCTCGATGCCAGCCACGAAGTTCTTGATATTCTCTTTCTCCTTCTTGATGCGCTCTTGCTGTTTCAAGGGGTCGGTGATGTTTTCTTCGTCACAGATGTTATACCAGTAGTCGCGGTGCACTTCCACCTGGTACTTTACCGAGGCGTGGTTGCGCAGCTTCGCTTTCTTGCCAGTGCCGATTAGTTTCTTGATGTCGAACCAATCGCCACGGAAGATGGCGGTGTAGTAGGGCACAGGATAGTACTGCAGCCCCGGTGTCGGGAAGCGCATCAGCACGGCAAACTTGCGGTTCTTGGTGCGCTCCTTGGTTATACCATCCCAACCAGGGGCACGCCCCATCAGCACCTCGAGGTGCCCGAGAGGGTCTTTCTCGTCGAGCAGCTGAATAACCTCGATGTCTTTGGCCCCAAGGGCACGATGTTGCCGCCAGTTGGCATAGAACACATGGTTGATGCGGCCACGGCTGTCAGCCTTTTCAAAGCGGCAATAGCACGCCTCTTTGTGTCGCACCTGCACAATCTTCTTACCGTCGCGGCTCATGATGATCACTGCCACGGCGAAGAAGAAATACTTCATGTCGGTGGCTTGTTCCAAGAAAAACTCCGCAAGCGAGTTTTGGAACATCCATCGGTTCACCTCCGCGTCGGTGGTCGGTGCGCCAGTCTTGGTGTCGTTATAGCGCAAGCCGTTGCCGTAGCAGGTGAGGACATTGAACAGTTTGTTCTGTGACATGATTTCGTCCTCACCAATCAGCTGGATCATCTCAAACGGAAGCTGGTCATCCAAGCCAAACGGCACGTACTGGTACTTGCCGTTATAGCCTGGCACGTTACTCACTGAGGGCAACCCGTCCTCATCAAAGATGTCGGCACTGCTGTCCACCTCGCTCATCAGCGCGGCCACCTTGCTCTTGCCGACCTCGAATATCTCGCCCTTGGGCAAAGTAAAATCATCTTTTCTCATCGGTATATCGTCATGTTGTTAATCTCAAATAGTGTCACGTCGCGGAACTCACGCACCAGCTGGCTCTCCGGGAGGCGTATGCGGTGCGTGCCTTTGCGCCAGTGGCCTCCGATGCAGGTCACGCCCTTGTATTCAAGGATGTCGCCTGTGCTCAGTTTCCACACGCGCAGGTCACAAGGATATCCAGCTTCAAGCAGCACAATGGCATCCTTGATATGTATCACGCCTTTAGTTGTAGGTTTCATCGAATGTCTCGTCAAACAGTTTAGGCGGGCGAACGGTATAGGACCGGTTTGGATCAAGAGCGCTGCGTCGCCAGGTGAAGGTGAAGTCGGCAACATCATTGTCGGCACTGCTGTGCTTAACATCAACGGCTGTGATGGTGACCTCCTCGGTAGCGTCTGAGCCTTTCAGTATCAACACGCTTCGGCTTCTTGCGAGGTCTCGGGACAGAATCACTCCGCTGGGGCGCAGAGGGCCGGTCCAAGACTTGAGCACTGTGGTCTCGTCAATGTCGTAGTTCACATACATGCCATTGATAAAAGCAGATGATCGGGAGAACTCGGCATCCTCCTCGGTCATGCCAGCGAAGTATATAGGCTCCCATGCGCCAAAGGTGTTGCGGAACAGCATGGCGTATTCAGCCGTCGGTAGTGAAGTTACGCGATAGCGCATTGTTCGCTCACCGGCAACGATGCTGTAAGCTACAAGCGTGCCAATGGTCGTGTCAACAAACTGCGCTGCGCTCACATCAATCTCAAATGGTGTGTTGGCTGTCATGCCAGTGGTTGTGACAGGTTTGTTGGCGGTCACCACAGCATCGCCATCCCAGTAACTGCATACCGCTTGCATGGTAGGAAGCGACTGTTCTACAGGAATAAGAGTCAGCAGTTCCTTGCGCTCCAGCGACGTGTCGCGCTCGGTCATCACCGCACTGAGGAAGAAGCTCGGCAGGAAAGTAGCGGCACTCTCGCTCACGTTCACGCCACTCTGCACCACATGCACAGTCTTGCTTGTGCTGCCAGCGGTGAAGGTGAACACGGCAGTCACGTCGACGATCAACGGGCGCAGCAGACGTGCCAAGTGATAGATGCGCACCGTGCCATCCACCGGTGTGTAGGTGCCATTGAGAATAGTGCCACCGCTGTCGGCGATGGTGAATGACACATCGATAGCCGACATGACCTCTATCACGTCAAGCTCAGTCACGAAGTGCCAGCTGCCTATGTCTGCGAAATTAATCATAGTGCAAAGTTATGGGGTTGCTCGTTATGATAAAAAGACGGATTAATAGCCGTCTTCATAATAGTGGATGCTGTCTTCGAAGGTTTTCAGCTGGGCTTCGCGCTGCTGCTCTATCAGCGCACGATTAGCACGGCTCAGCGAGTCGATGTTGTGCTGCGCTTCCTCATATCTCTTTTGTGTCTGGTCAATGGCAAGACACATAACAATAATAAAGGCAACTGCGACCATGAGGCACATGAAGCCAGTCAAATTAATGTTTCTCTCTTTCATAACCGTTAATTATATGATTAAACATCGCTACAATGCCGACTCTCTGCGGAGCTGAGCAATGAAGCGTTTCACACTCGGGCAGGTGGATGGGTGCTGCCGTCGGCTGTCGCGTTTGCCACATGCCGTGCAATAGCGACACAGCACACGGGCAAGCACGCTCGGAGCTACGGCAAAAAGCGTCTCATCTTTTACGTTTCTTTTCATCGCTGAATGTGCCATAATGTTCGCTAATACTCTTGCGCCAACGTCGCTCGTGAGAAATCACTACTACGAGGTAAGACACAAACACGATAACCACAAGGGCTAAAATCAGCAGCCCTAAACCAATCAATATTTTCAAGATTATGCACATAATATGTTGTAATTTGTTAGAATGTTCAAAACAAACTGGGCTGCAAAGTATAGTTGAACACGAACAACTCCTGTTTACGCTTCTGTCCATGGGATGTTCTGTTTGCCACTCTTAATGGAAGGTCTTTAACTTTCGTATTCCAACCATATTCTCTGATATATTCAGTCAATATACTGGATTTATAATTGCAAAGCAGAAATGAACCTTTTACCATGGCCAGAAGATCCAACAAATTATGAAGGTCATCAAAAGAGAAACCTGAGTAATGCTTTTGATTGCATCCTGGATATGGCGGGTCAAGGAAAAAGAATGTGTCAGGGGTGTCCCGCTGTCGAATAACTGTCAAAGCATCACGGCATGATATTTGGACAAACCTTAATCGTTCATGTATGGCAGCGGTAAAAGAATTACGATAGTTATCCATCACTACAGCAGAATGAGAACCACTTGTGGCGTTATCCCATTTCCAACCACCTTCAGGCGATCCACCATAACCCATATTACATTGCAGCCATACAGACCATGCGATATCAACGCTTGATTTCGCTGATGATGGATTGCGCCATATCTTATCAGCCCTTTTAAATTCACGCTCACTATCAAGCGTATGTTGAATTTTCTCCTGCAATTGCCAGAAAAGGACTGGGTCTTGGCATACCTCATAAAATGTAATGATACGGTCATCAATATCATTAATAACCTCGCAGAAGGATTTACCTTTGGAGAAGAAAACAGCACCGCCACCGAAGTATGGTTCACAGTAGACTCTATGAGGTGGTATCATTCCTATAATAGTTTTTGCCAGTTGCTGTTTACCACCATAGTATGTGATGGGCGTTCTCATAGCGCGCCTCCTTTCGTGTTACCTTCATGAATAATAACATTCTCATAACCGGGAATGTCAAATTTTTTGGGCTCTTTTGTGTTGACACAATGAACCGTCTGAGGATCATTCGCTATTTCTTCAAAAGCACAATGAGAGCAGATTGTTTCTTCTTCATCTGCCCACCAGCAAAAACCATGGTCAGGATGATAACAAGGATCATTAAATGTGCAACCACAAACACGGCACTTGCCGACTTTGTGAAGACCAAAGAAACTATAACTCATTGTTTGCCTCCTTTCTTTAATGTTGCAAAGATACAATATATTAACGAAACCAAAAGTATTTTATTGGTTAAAATTGACCATAAAGGGTGCCAAGTGTCACCACGAGGCACCCAGTGAATGGTCAGATTTGATTATTGATCGTCATCTTCGTCTCCGATGGGCTGCATGAGCCACTCGGGGTAGGTCTGATTGGTACCGCCCAGGGAGTAGCCATTGAGCACCATCAGGCGCGAGATTTCGTTAAGGCTCACGTCCACGATGTCGCACAGAGCGGCACGGATGGCAGCAGATGACTTGTTGAATGCGCCGTTGTCATCATTGCCTGGCATAAAGTTGCGCAGCCACATCGCCACGGGAATGATCTCATCGCTGAAGTTCAGCTTCTCGGGCTCGTGGATGAACTGCTCGAGGTTGTCAAGATAGTCCTGGCGTTTCATAACTCAGCACCTCCTTTCTTGATGTCAAGGGTGAGGTACAGGGCAAGCTGAACCGCCCAGGCGAGTGTGATGCACGCCATGCGCACAGGATGTGCACCGGTGATGTGATAGGACATGATGGCGATGAAAGCCACCACGCCAAGCACGATGCTCAGGCGTAGCGAGGTTAGTAATTCCAGTGCTTTTGTGGCGAGCACTTTTGCCAGTTCCCTGATGGGAACACTCTCTTTCGGGGTCAATGAAACTGTTTTCATTGTTACGTAGTTTAGCGTTATGGGCAGAAAAACGGCTGCCGTTATCCCGTCGCTAAACTACGTGAATCTACCCCGAAGAGCATATATCACTGGATAAGGCAGCCGTATGTATTTGGCTGGTTTGGGCTATAAAAAAAGCCCACCGCGATGTAGTGTGAGCAATATCCGATGCTCGACGGGTGGAATCAATCCACGTAGTTTAGCGATGGCAAAAGTATAACAATCTTTTGACACCGCCAAACATTTTCAGTCAAAAAGTGAGTTTTGCTGTCTGATTTGCTCCATTTCGTCCATTGTTCCCAGCACTTTCGGGCGAAGAGAGTTGATTTTCTGCCGATGTTTTTCCATCTTCATCGGGTCCATATCCAGCAGATCAATATAAAGACAGATGAGTTTCACTTGTTGGTCACGGGGATGAAGGGCTTGCCGCTGGCGCATATCTTGAACCAAGTCCAAGGCTTCAGCCTCAATAGCGTCAAGATTCTTTTGCGCTTCCTCCAGCAAGCGCTTGCGGTTCTCGGCTGTAGCTCTATAGCCCCCAGCCACATCACGATCATAATGCCACTTTAGGTTGTCCCGACGCATGCGCTTGAAGCGGTAGTCGTTGACCTGGTCGATGATTTTGATGATTTCAGACTTCTCCATAGTTGAGTATTTGTTTGAGTTCTTCTTCGTAGATAATGCGGATGTCGTACCCTTCTGCTCTGAGGGCCTCAATCTTCTTCACTTTTGAAGGGCCTGCACCTTGCCCCATCACAACGACATTGGTTCGTTTCGAAATCGCTGTATCAACATCTGCGCCTAGTGCCTGCAACAGTTTGCCCAACTCATTGCGTTTGGGATAGGCAGCGAAGGTGCCAGTGATGACCACCTTGGCGTGGAAGAACGGCGTGTCCTGGTTCTGCACCTGGTCATCATCCAGAGGGTCGAGTGTGCTGCGCTCAAATTTCTTGGCTGCAGCTGTAGCCATGACTTCACTCAAACCGCCCTTGAAAGTGGTGGCCATGATTGCACCCTGGCAAGCGAGGAAGACTTTGGCACATGCGTCTGCGTCATCGAGTGCATCGTGATGGGCACCCATGCTGATGCCGAACTGGGCGCAACAGGCGGTGAGCGACAGCCCCGTCATCTCGTATGTGCAGTAGTTATTGGCCGTATCAATTCCGGTGAGACCATAGTAATCCATGCAGCGTTGCATGATGTTGATGTCGGCTCCCCGGTTATGGCACACGATGGGCAGGTCATTGATGAAAGACTTCAACAATGGAAAGAGTTGCTTAAATGTTGGAGCATCGGCAACCATGTCTAAAGTGATGCCATGAACCGCAGTGTTCAATGCATCTCGACCATCGGGAATGGGATTGATCAGCGAATAAAACTGTTGCTGAACATGACCGTTAATCACTTTCACCAGTCCGACAGCGCAAGCACTGGTGAGTTCTGCCGTCATTGTCTCAAAATCGACGGCAACAAAATTCTTTATATCCATAGAAATAACCTTTATTTTGTGCAAAGGTACAAAAAAGTCACTAAAAAAACGGGGTTACATTTAAGGTTGAACGATGAATGGGCTTATTAATATCATATTTCAGAGCAACATCTTTAATAACATTTTCAAACCATTGTTTACAAGTAGGTGAAATATAGATATTTTCTATCAAAATACCCAAATTAATGGGAATATAAATACCAAAACTGTTAGTTTCGTTTCTTCTATTAGTTATCATACGAACCTCTTTTTCATGCTCAAATGATTTACGCTTAAAGAAAAATGCATCTGATCCTAAAGCAGAGTATCTTGAATTGAAATCTATATAGTTAACTCTTCCGATTGCAATACTCGGATTACGGTCAATAGCATCATATAGCCTTTCATAAGAAGTTTGAATCGCAATCCCTTCATTTATATTTGATGTATATAATTGCCACATGGCCTCAGACTCAAATTCGTTTTCATGCCAACAGTTAATGAATGTACTATATCGTTCATTCTCATTACTTGTTTTGAAATCTCTATATAATCGTTTTGCTTTTTCGAGACGTTCTGATGTTGTCAAAACCGGTGCACCTAGTTGGACTTCCGCTTGTTTGATGGCTTGGAAAATGAAACCTGTATAGAATCCTTGCCACTCAGTTTCTCTACTCAACACACCTTTGGCACCTTCAAAAGGATCTGAAAATTGGTCTGATCTTGCGAAAAATAAAGATTTTGTTTGAATTAGAGACAAGAATTTCCCTATGTCCATAAAACGCCATAGCTTAGATTCTTTATCTGGTATTATATATTCTCTTTTGCTGAAAATGTGACTGACTATTAATTCCTTTATCTCATTTTGGCAACAATCACCAACATACAAGTATTGCCCATCTTCGTTTAGACCAAGATGAGTTGATTCGTTGTCTTTGAAAGACCTACCGCAAACTGAGCAATTGTCATGATGCTCATTTTCGAAAATCCTAGCTTCTTTTGTGTATTTCTCTAAATTCATCATAGAAACCGTTGTTTTTAATGCCGCAAAGGTACAAAAGAGCTAGAACAAAGTTTTGGATTGAGCAAAAAAAATCCGCATTTTTGCGGATTTATGTTTTAGAACATGGTTTATGGGAGGGTTAGCTTCCGTAAACCAGATTGTATTCGTCGGGATAAATAACACGAAAGTCATTATCAAGAATTGACTTGTCATACACACAAACTTGAACCGGAGGCTTCATCTCAAAATACGAATCTTCTCCTTTTTTAAAAGGCAATCGATGCGAACGGACGTTATAACTACCCATCATCGATTCACGCCCCTCTATGCGAACGGCTTTATAGTTCGTTAATGCACCAATACTTTTCATGTGCTCTAACACTGTGTGTACAAGCATTGACTCTTGATTATACGCCTTTTTAAGCGATGTCGTATATTGGTCAATAACATCTATCATCACCAAATCGCCCACCAAATCGAGAACTTCGGGATTGCCATAAACGAAACCAGTTTGGCTGCATATCATATAATTGTCGGCGTAAGCAACTTTGCCCCAACGATGGGCAAAACCAATAAAGTGATGCCAAAAATAATAGCCATGACCCAACCAAGCATCGCTACGAGTGCATTTGTATGGGCCATGTTGCTCAACCTCATCGGGGTTGTTTCGATCTTCAAGTGTTTGGTAAAGAATATCAGTCATTCAACACCTGTGTGTTTGCTTTGAGTTGATCTTTCAAGGAGACAAGATTCAGTATTGGCAGAATTAACGGCTGTATGTTAGCCTGCAAAGTAATAGTGCTTACCATTGAGCGAATATATGGGAACAATATGGCAATACTATTACCATAGAAGAATTCGGGAATCTCCTCAAATTTGAGCTCGTCTTTGAACTCAAATTCAGCCATACAATTAACAAAGACCACATCAACATCGTTGCATGTAGCTTTGAAGGCGAAAGACAAGGAAAAAGTATGCTTTGCTTGATTGAACTTACCAGAAGGCGCAAAATTTATGTCTAATGTTGCGTTTGGTTTTAAATTGTCCAAATTCAAGTCTACACGGTTGAAGTGGTAACCATTAAGTGAAAAAACTGCTTTGTCTGCCATATCAAGCTGCTAAATTAAATTCGACAGAAATGTCGTAATAACTCTCGGCTTCAATGTTTAATGATGATATAGGTTCAACATTATAGCCGATTTGTTCCAACTGCAACCGCTGCGTGGCGGCTTCAAGCACATCAAGCATCTCAGGTCCCGAAACATTATACTGCTTCAGTTCCTCCCAGTCGGCCTTCAGCTGTTCCTTTGTGGCAGATGCGAGATAAGCATTCAATTTTTCA
>CALDIG010000154.1 GCA_937904375.1 uncultured Prevotellaceae bacterium | reverse complement strand
ACTATTTTTGATAAATAATAAATAATTATCGTTTACTTTTTAAAGTGGACTCAGTTTTATATTTTGCCGAAAATGCTCATTTACATTAATATCTTGTATCAACCTATAAGATGTTAATACCTTATTGTGATTGAACGAGTGTAGACAAGATATTAACTGTCAAAGTATTTCTTGAGAGTTGAATTTATTGCTGAAATTTTGCGACATTCGTAATGGGCGAGTAGGTGCTGAACATCGTTTGCAGGAATGTCATTCAGATTTGGCAAGCGTAGTTTGCGTAGGTGTTGACTTTGCCATCGCAAGAAGCCTCCATTCATGGAATTTGTAACAGCAGCCAACTGATTACGAATGTAATCGGACATCAAGAAAGCAGCCAATAATCGAAGCTGCATGGACGACTGACCTACGATATAGTAGATGTTATGCAGGGGATAGAACTCGCCGTCGTCTACAAACACGAAAGTGTTTCCTGACATATCAGGCAAGAGAATCTTTGGTTGTGAAAGGAGACTTGGACTAATGCGGTCTATGGTTTTATACCAACGTGAGGGAGATTTCTTGGCTATATGGCGGGCAGATAGGCGTTCTCTATGGTTCTCCAGGTAGGCACTGGCTCGCGGATAGTCTACCAAATTTACAAGAGATCCATCGGTGTTATATGGATTCAATAAATATTCCCCCTGCCATTGGAAACGGTTGCCTCTGAGGTCACGTGCATTAATGCCAGGCATAATCAGTTCAGCCTCAACTAGCTGTGGTAAATCGCGTGAAACAAAGATGGCATCGGCACCTGTTGCTACACCTATTCCGATTCTGAACCCTTGTTGTTCAATTGTTAGGAAGGATGATTTATTACTGAATACGTTAAAGGCTACCGTCCAATCTTCACCTTTAGGCATTATTCGTTTGCCATAGGAAAGGCTATGTAATTCGCTCACATTATTACATTCTGCATAATCGAAGAATTCTGCTGGTTTATCTTTAGATATGACAGTTATGGCTGGATATGCAAGCACTTCTTCTTGGAAGGCATCCGCTTGTTCGAGGTTGATAATCGTATTAAGCGCATATTTATGTGAAATCAGCTGACGGAGTTTCTTGCCGTATTCGTTCTTAAGCCAGCGATTAGAACAGATGAAACAATGCAATCCTCCTGGTCTGAGTGATGCAAGTGTCTTCTCAAAGAATGGGATGTATAAATCGCTGCGATAATGGAAAGTTGAGAAAGTGTTGCGACAGAAATCCAGCATCTCCTTCGGTATGTTTTCGTAACGGATGTACGGAGGATTGCCTATGACAATGTCTGCCTTTTCAGTCGCTGTCTTTAAGAAATCTGCCGTTTGAATACTTTGTCCTGCATAGACAATTCCCATTTTGGAGATGCGCTTTTTGCATTTGTCTATCTTTGTTTCATCAATATCGTATGCACGGACATTATGTTGAAAGGTCTTGCTGGCATTGAAATTGTATCGTTCAGCGGAGAGTAAAAGTCTGCGGGCAATCTCCGCGACAAACTCTCCGTCGCCACATGATGGCTCAATAACACGAACATTGCGCAAATCACGGTCAGCAGTATAGTTCACCTTGTCAAGCATAAAGCGAACAACGTCAGGAGACGTATATACATCTCCATGTTGTCCACCGCTGCTGCGAAGTCCATATATTGGTGTATCATTTGAACTCATCCAATACACCTTTTAGATAGCTGGAGAAAGAATTAAGGAAACGTGAAATGGAAATGTCAGAAGCCATATCTCCATAAGTCTTACTATCACTCGTCCATATCAATGCTGCAGACGTATAATGGCACTCAAATATGAGTTTCTGGCAAAGAATGCGGTAACGGTCGAGGTAGCAAGCATCATTAAATTCAGACCTGACGGGGAAATAAGGCTCATAATTGCGGACAGGTCGTTCCGAAGCCTTGTTTCGCGCCCTACTACCATAAGCCAGCCCACCCAAGGTGCTTGTTGTTCACGAAATTGTCCTTCCCTAAAAGCAGTCCACAGGTCAACAGCCGACCCTATGGCCTCTTCTGTCCTATTATTAAAGTTGTTACCGTACGAACCTACTTGGGATTTCAATTCTATGGCGGCAATCAATTTCCTTGACGGTGAAATAATCAGCATATCCCAGTCTTTCGATGAACGGAAATAACCGGGTAGATAGTTCTTGTCAGTAATAATGGATTCGTCGGGAATGCCTGCATCTAAAGCCGTCCTTCTTAATAAGTCAATGAGCCCATCCATCTGCTTACCGCCAACGACTGCACCTCTGTTCGATGAATCACCTGACGTTTCTTCGTCTTCCAAAAGAATCTTACCGCTTTAGCGATAAGTTTAGAATAATCTTTTCCGTTTATTGAAACTTCTGTTGCCATTATGTAATTGCTATTACTTATTTACATTTGTAATTATGCGATTAAGCAAGAAGTATTAGCGTAATCGCATATTTCAACGGCAAAGATACAAATTAATAATCAATCACGTCGTGTTTTAGACATCAAATATACAAAAAAAACGGGCGAAAGTGTACAGTTTTGTCATCTCTGCACGTCTAGTAACGTTGTCACTATTACAAGTTTGCTTTTAGGAAGAGCACTATGTGTTCAGTTGACACGGACGTTTCTTCTAGCTATTTCAGGTTCCCGCGAAGGAAGGCATCTATCTCGTCCCAAGAAATCTCCTTGTCATTGCCATCGTCGTAGAGGTCGCAGTGCGAGGCTCCGTTGATAATCAGCAATTCCTTGTTGTCACCCTTGAGCAGCTTCAGCGACTTCACCTTATGGAGAGTTGCCTGCTTGCTAAAGTGCAGAAACAAACTCAGGGGTGATGATGTGCGAGTGCACATCAATCACGCCCTGAGCCATTGCTGTGGTTGCTACCATCATAGCTATGATAGTTAGTAGTTTGCGCATTACGATGTCAACTACAGTTTTTCCACTATCTCCAGTATCTTCTGCTTTGTCTCTTCGGTCTTCTGTTCGTCGATTTTGGCGGTGACAATGCCGCACTGCTCCACGCCCCAATAGTTGCAGATGTCGCGGAACTCTGCCGTGGCACCGTCATAGACTCCTGGCGAGTAGGATGACATCAGCAACGCCATCTTCTTAACTTTGGCGGGTTGCCCTACGCAGTACATGCGCTGAATGGGTGCCTGGATCTGTGCGCTTAGAGTGAAGTAATAGATGGGGGCGGCGAGCACCAGCACCTCGGCCTCGGCCATCAGCGGATATAATTCCTGCATATCGTCCTTCTGGATGCAGGCTCCATTACCCTTGTTGTGGCAATACTCGCAAGCTAAGCAGCCCGCAATCTTCTTTCTTGTCACATTGACCAGTGTCACTTGATGACCTGCTGCCTCGGCAGCCTTCTTGTACTCCTCTGCCATCCAGGCAGTGTTTCCGTTAGCTCTCGGAGAGCCTTGTAAAATTAAAATGTTCATTTTTTTATTGTTATTTGTTATTAGCTGACGAGCGAACAAGCTGACGAGCTGACAAGCTGACAAGGAACAAGCTGACAAGACAATGGTAGTTGTCGCAACATTACACTTGGCTCGTTTGCTCGTCAGCTTGTCTGCTTGTAAGCTCCATTTCCTTGTCCTCTAAAAAATCTCTACAGACTCTCCACGAGAATCTTCTTGATGTCCTGCTCGGTGAGGGGTGCGTAGGCGTTCTCCAGTCCCTCGTTGACGGCGATGTGGTGTGCCATCTCGTCGAGGCGGCTGTCGTCGATGCCCACGTCGCGCAGGTGCATGGGGATGTTGATGCTCTCAAAGAACTTGTAGGTCTCATCAATGGCTTTCTCGGCAATCTCCTGCTTGGGCAGCGAGGAGTCGATGCCGAAGACGTTGATGCCATATTTCACGAAGCGGTCGATGGTGCGTTCGCTCAAGATGTGGCGCATCCACCGTGGCGTGATAATTGCCAAGCCCTCGCCATGGGTGATGTCGTAGTAGGCGCTGAGGGCGTGCTCGATGCCGTGGCAGGGCCACCCCGACTGGCTGTTGCCAAGCGACAGGATGCGGTTACATCCATAGGTGCAGCACAGCATCATCTCGGCGCGGGCGGTATAGTCCTCGGGGTTCTCGAGGCACTTGCGACCATTTACCATCAGGCTGCGCAGCATAGACTCGCAGAACCCGTCGTTCAAGAGCGTGGTGTCCTCGGCGAAATACTGCTCCATAGTGTGGTTCATCGCGTCGGCGATGCCTGCGGCGGTCTGCTTCTTGCTCACGGTGAAGGTGTAGGTGGGGTCGAGGATCGACACGCGGGGATAAAGCAACGGATCGACATAGCCTATTTTGTCGTTGGTCTCGGTGCGCGAAATCACACCGCCGGCATCATATTCGCTGCCTGTTGCGGCAAGCGTGATTATGTCCACGATGGGCAGGGCGGCCTTCGCCTTCACTTTGTAGGAAATCAAGTCCCAGGGGTCGCCGTCGTAGCAAGCTCCAGCGGCAATGGCCTTCGAGCAGTCGAGCACACTGCCGCCGCCCACAGCGAGGATGACGTCAATGTTGTGTTCCTTGCACATGCGCACGCCGTCGAGCACGCTGGGGTCGTACTTTGGGTTGGGCTGAATGCCTGAGAGTTCGAAAATCTCGAAATCAGCCAAGAGTTCTTTCACTCGGTCATAGAGACCTGATTTCTTGATGCTGCCACCACCGTAGGTGAGCAACACGCGTTTGCCGAGGGGACCCATCACCTCGGGAAGTTTCACAATCGACTCCTTGCCAAAAATCAGGCGAGTCGGGGTCATGTAATCAAAGTTCTGCATATTAAAATAGTTATGAGTTTTGAGTTGTGAGTTATGAGTTGTGAGTTATGAGTTGTGAGTTGTGGGTTATGAGTTTTGAGTTATATGAGCCTTGCTAATAGGTTTTAAACGCTAACTTCAAAACTTCAATTTTATTAAGAAAAAAGAATTATATTTTTTTTACGATTTTTGCCGGATTTCCAACCACAACGGTATTATCGGGTACATTTTTAGTCACAACGCTGCCAGCACCAACTACCGCATTCTCACCAACAGTGACACCCGGCAGGATGGTAGCACCCGCACCTATCCAGCAGTTGCGTTTCAGGTGGACTGGTTTGCAGGTGAGCACCTGGTGCTCATATAGGTCGTGATTGTTGGAGATGAGCTGCACATTGGCGGCAACAAGCACGTCATCGTCGATGGTAATGCCTCCTGCACCCATAAACAGCGAGCCGTTCATGATGACTACACGTTTGCCGATTTTCACGCTTCGTCCACGCACGACAGTGGTTGGCGACATCAGTCGGCTGTCTTCGCCAAACTCTGCAAACAGTTGTGGAACCAGTGCGTCATACTCTTCGGTATAAGGCATTGTGTGATTTACCTTATAGCACAGTTGCGCCATCTGCACGCCTTCGGCGAAATCCTCGCTCGTGGCTTTGCGCAGGTCAATTCTTACTTCTTCCATATTCTTACTTGTCGATATTTATCAGCGTGTAATTGCGGCTGCCGAGGCCTATTTTCTCCGCCCAGTCGATGGTGTGGGTGCCATGCTGCTTGTTGATGCGGTTAAGCAAGTCGGTAGGGTCGTTGGTGGCGGTCACCTTTTGCTGGTTGATGATATCGACGCATGCCTGGTCGAGTGCCACGGGGTCGGTAGAAGCCAGGATGCCGTAGTCTTCGAGTTTCACGGGAGCGGGATGATCCACGCAGTCGCAGTCGATGCTCATATTGTTCATCACACTGATAAAGATGATGCCATCCTGCCTCTGGAAGTAGTTGACCACAGCTTGCGCCGCGGCAGCCATCGATTCTAGAAATCCGTCTTGGTTACCTATGAACTCAGGAGTCCAGAGTTTAGCCATGTCAAGTTTTTCCATCTTGCCAGCCGAGTGGATGTAGGCTTTGCCGTTACTGCTTGCGCAGCCTATGGAGAGATTCTTCAGCGCACCACCGTAGCCGCCCATCGGGTGACCCTTGAAATGGTTAAGGGCAATCATGAAGTCATAGTTGGCAAGGTGTCCTCCCACGATGTCATACTTGATGTTCGTCTGGTCCTTTACGGGAATGCGTATCTCGTCATACTCGTCCATGATGTCCACAGGGAAGTACTTCAGGAATCCATGACGCTCGATGACCTTCCAGTGGTTGGCGGATGTGTTGCGTTCATCCCGCTCGTTGCCAGGACCGCTGCCGTAGGCGGTGTTGCACTCAACTATGGTGCCATCCACTTTATAGACCAGGTTCTTGATAAGCTCGGGTTTCAGGTAGTTGGGATTGCTGCCCTCGCCAGTGGAGATTTTCACTGCCACACGCCCCTTGGCTTCAACGCCAAGAGCCTCATAGATTTTCACCAGCGACTCGGGAGAGATGTCGCGTGTCACGAACACTTTGCTTTGTGCCATTGCCACCACCGCAATAAGCAGGGCAACGATAGTTAGAAATGTCTTTTTCATTTCGGTGATATTTTAAAAGTCGATACTCTCAAGCCACTTGTCAATTTCGCCGTGTTTCTTGTCCATGTCTTTGCCTCCCATTTCTTGGGTGACAACGCAGATGCCGTCACGGTGGTCGCTGCCAGGGGTGGCTTTCACTATATCATCGAGGGTTGACGAAGGTCCGCTATAAGCCGTGCAGAAGGGGATTACGGTCTTTCCCTTGAAGTCATAGCTCTCAAGGAAGGTGTAAACCGGCATTGGGGCGGTGTACCACCACACTGGCACTGCCACAATCACCACGTCGTACTGCGCCATGTTATCCACCTTACCCTTGATTGCGGGACGCTCGCCAGCTTCTTTTTCGGCTTTAGCCTCCTCGGTGCAAGGCTCATAGTCGGTGGAATAGGGTTTCTCCCTAACAATCTCAAATGTGTCGGCGCCAAGCCTTTCGGCGATGTATTTTGCCGCCTCACGAGTGTTGCCGCTCCACGAGAAGTAGGCGACAAGGATTTTCTTGTTTGTCTCTATTTTCTTTGCCTCCGATTTGTTGGAGTTGCATGCGCTGAGGCTTAAAGCCGCCAGCAGCGAAACTACGATTAATGTAAATGCTTTCTTCATAATGTTATGTTTTATTGCTAACAAGCTAACAAGGCAATTGCCCTCCACGCTTCATGGGCGCGCTACGCGCTTAAAATTAAATGAAAATTAGAATTAAAATTTTGTTACAAGCAAATATGAAATTTTAAAATAAATTTTAATGAATTTTAAGCGAAGCGCCCCACAAGCCTCAAGGCAATGGAATAAAGTGGAGAGTGTAGAGTGTAGAGTGGAGAGTGGAGAGGACTCCGTACCCCTCTGTACTCTGAACTCTGTACTCTGAACTCTGTACTCTGAACCCTGAACTGATAAGCCTCGTTTGCTTGTCAGCACGTTAGCTCGTCAGCTAGATAAGAATTGTTTGACAAAAACTCGCTCGTCAGCTCGCTTATCCGTAAGTCTCAATCAAGTATTTCACGAAATTCATGTCGCCGAAGTTCACGGTGCCAGTGTCGTGCTGGTTCATCGTGGCAATCTGCGCCATGTCCTCGGCAGTCAGTTCAAAGTCGAAGATGTCGAGGTTCTGCGCCATACGCTCGCGGTGCGTGCTCTTGGGGATGGCGATGATGCCACGCTGGGTGAGCCAGCGCAGGGCAACCTGCGAAGCTGTCTTGCCATATTTCTCACCTATGCCACCCAGCAGCTCGCTCTTGATGATGCCATCAACGCCCTGTCCGCCCAGCGGTCCCCAAGCCATCATGTTGCAGCCTGTCTCGGCAAGCAGCGGCTCGATGCCGCGCTGCTGAATCAGGGCATTGCACTGCAACTGGTTCACCATAGGCTTGATGTCAACATAGTGGTGGAAGTCAAAATAACGTGCCTCCTGGAAGTTACTCACGCCTATGGCTCGCACCTTGCCGTCGCGATAGGCCTTCTCCATAGCCCGCCACGAGCCGAACACGTCGCCGTAGGCCTGATGGATGAGTAGCAGGTCGATGTAGTCGGTCTCCAGTTTGCGCAGACTCTCATCAATCAATTTTGCCGCCTTCTCCTCGCCGGCATTGCTGATCCACACTTTCGTCACGAGGAACAGGTCCTCGCGTTTGATGCCGCTTTTGCGCCAGGCACGCCCCACGCCTTCTTCGTTGAAATAGGCTTGCGCGGTGTCAATGAGCCTATATCCCACGCTCAACGCATCACTCACGCAACGCTCGCACTCGTCGGGCGACACTTGAAACACTCCGTAGCCGAGTATCGGCATCTTAACTCCATTGTTTAAAACTACTTCTTTCATGATTGTATTCGTTTATCGTTTTTAGCTGACGAGCGAACGAGCTGACGAGCGAACGAGACATGTGAAATCGAGCAACAAAACCAGCACGAAGCGCAACATAACCAGTGAGCCTGCGAGCGGCAAACTAGCGCGAAGCGCGACAAACCAGCGTAGCGACAAAACCCATTGCCTTGTTTGCTTGTTCCTCGTTTGCTTGTTAGCTTATTTTAATCCATTAATCCATTTCTCTACTTTAGCCCTGCCTGTGCGCACTTCGTGTCCGTAGATCGCGAACTCGCCCTTGACAGTGGCACCAGGGAAAGCCTTCTTCACGTCTCTCGCGCAACCTGCCAGTCCGCTACCCTCATGGGTGGTGAAGGGGATGACCGTCTTGCCGTCGAGGTTGATGTCACGGAACAGCGTGAACATCACCTGAGGATAAGTGCCCCACCACACGGGACCGCCAATGAACACGGTATCGTACTGCGACAGGTCGGGGGCTTCACCTTCGTATGGAGGCAGCTCGCCGTTTCTTGTCTCTTCCTGAGCCAGATTGATGAGTGGCGTGTAAGCCATGCCGTCGTACTTGTGAGTGACGATTTCAAACTGGTCGGCACCTGTGATTTCGCTGATGTAGTCAGCCACGATTTTGGTGTTGCCCACCTCAATATTTCCCACGGCATAGTTGTCGCCAGCGTGGGAGAAGAAAATTACGATTGATTTACCCATAGTTGTATTTTTTGATTGTTCTACTTTTTGTTTATTCTGCCCGTTGCAGCCTGTTGCAGTCAGCAAAGCGCACAGGGCGATGAGAATTGACTTGATGTTCATATTTTTTTAAATTAATAAGTTGATGCTTTGGCTTGTGTGAATTGCCAGAGACCGTTGTGCCGCACAAGATGGAAAGACAGTTGCAGCCGCCAAGTGCTTTTGCCTCCTCCAAACACTGCCGCTGTCACGTAGCTGCGACCAATTAGTGTGGCTTGGTCACCATCTATTTTTATCTCCATTTGTTCATGCTCTGCCGAATAATAATTTAGCAAGCCATTGGATATAGATTGGATGTACTCTTTTTTTGATTGACGTGTGCCTGTCATGTGAATCAACACGAACTCATCGGCGTGAACACGGTTTAGCGTAACAGTGTCTTTATCAACCATAGCTTGGTACATCTCGCTGTAAAGCTGCTCTATTTGATGGCGGTCGGTCATAGTGTCAGCGTATGAAATTGGTGTTGATGCGTCTTGTCTCTGCTTCGGGCAGTCCATGGTGCTCGCGCTCAGTGGCAATAGCACGTATAAGGAAAGCCATATTACGACCCAGAATGCGCATGATTTGAATGCCTTCTTCATCTTTCATTACTTCTTCTGATGAGTTACCATGTACCATGTTCCAATATCGGCTGCTTACTACTGGCATCTCAGCCAACATGAAATACTTGTTCAGGCGGTCGAGTGCTGCGGTGGTTCCCGCTCGTCGTGCCGAGACCACAGCAGCTCCAACTTTCATCCGCAAGGAGTATGATGCGCTGAAGAACAGACGGTCCAGCAAGTTGGTCAGAGTGCCATTTGGACCAGCATAATAAACTGGCGAGCCTATCACAATACCGTCAGCTTGCTCAAATTTTGGAGCCAGCTCGTTCACCAAGTCATTAAAAACACATAGCCCCGTCTCTTTACATCGGTGGCATGCTATACAACCGCGAATATCCTTGTTTCCAATGTGGAAAATCTCGCTTTCCACGCCATTTAGTTCAAGTTCGTCGGCAACTATACGCAAAGCGGTGTAAGTACATCCTTGAGCGTGCGGACTTCCGTTTATAAGCAATACTCTCATTTTGTAACATTATGCCATTTGAGGAAATGCGCTCCACTCGAAATACTGTTCGCGCTCGGCAATCCACCAGCGACCGTCAATCTTCACATATTTATCGAAGTAACGCACGGCATGAACAGTCAGCTTGTCTTTGCCGTCTTCCTCTGTCACAAGTGTAGCCAGTGCATAGCAAGTTCCTGTGGCATGTGTCTCATCCACAAAGTCCACGTTCTGCTGTCCGTTCATGTGGAATGAAACCTTGGCAGCACCAAAAGCCTTGTACTGGCGAATCATGTTCTGCACGTCGGTTGCAGTCATGCCCAACTTTCCTCCGAAATAGACGTTTAGCTTGATGTCGGGACGGAATATCTCAACGTAACAGTCCTGATTGTTCTTGTCACTCTCTGTTGCATAGAAATCTACTAAAGCCTTCAATTCCATGCGGTCTTGCATTCTGAAATCCATAATTTATTTCGTTTTTAAGTTATATATTAATGTGTTGCTTTTAAATACTGAAGATCGCCGTACCAATAACTGGCAGTTGTTCCACCATCGATGAGGATATCCGTGCCGTTGATAAAACGGCCTCGAGACGACATGAGGAACTCTGCCAAGTCGCCCACTTCATCGGGCGTTCCGGCACGACCTACTGGAGAGGATTGTATCATCCTCAGGTAGCCGTCTTTGCGGGGACCGTGCAGCTCGTCGTTGGCAAGTGGTGTGATAATGATTCCAGGTGAGATGCTGTTAATGGTTGCGCTGCGCTTTCCCCAACGGGAAGCCTCAAACATTACACGAAGCACATTGCAGCGCTTTGAATACTGATAGGCTTTGAGCGTGTCGTCAATGGCTTTCAGAAACGGCAGTTCCAGCAACTTGTCGCAAGGTGTCATAGCCAGCGCATCATTTTGCTCCTGAGGCAGAGCTGGCAGACGGTGACCACTCTGTGACGAAATGATTATCCCCGAGCCGCCATCGGCTATCACCTTCCCAAACTCCTCCATCAGCACACTTGTGCCGTAAAGATCTACTTGAAGGATACGCTCAACAGGAGCTTGCGAAGGAGACACGCCAGCGGCGTTCACCATATATTTCACTTCGCCCTTGCTCGTGGCATAATCCACTAGCTTGAGGATGTCATCCTTCTCTCCGAGGTCGCATTGGATGACCGAACACTCAAACCCCGCATCTCCCAGCGTCTTTGCTGCCTGCCGAGCATTTTCCACACTATAATCAGCCAACACAATATGCTTGCCAACCGACACACGGCGGATGATTGCTTGCCCAATGCTTCCCGCGCCAATGAGAACCGAAACTTGTTTTTTCATGATTTTTTTGTTTGATGTGTTATGACAATGCAAAGTTATTGCGAAATTTGGAAATGAATACAACCCAAAATGGGGTAAAACTTTCACTTTTTTCGGTTTTTATTTGTTCGACTCGCGAAATTGCACTAACTTTACGCCATGCAAAAACAAGAGATAAGCCAAAACGACTTCGTTTTCACCGACGATTTCGCCGAGTGTTGCCGTGAGGAGTATGCCAACTACTGCCTCCACATCCTGTGCCTGAAGGGTGCGGCGCAATTTGCCGTGGGCGACACGCTGTTTAATGTGATTGGCGGCGATGCCATCATCAAGTCGTCGGGCAAACCGATAACCGCGATACGCTGCTCCGAGGATTTCAGCATCAAGGCTCTGCTCATTTCGTGGAAATTCCTCAACGCCAACACTCCGCAGAGCAGCTACAACATAATAGGGGCGCTCTCCACCACACAGAACCCCGTGATGCCCATGCAACGCGCCGACCTTGACCGCTGCCTGATGAACTTCGAGGAGATAGGCCACCGGCTCGAGCAGCCTTACCACAACTTCTTCCCCGACGTGATGCGCCGTGCCGTGGAGATGATGATTCTCGACTTCTACGACATCCACGCCCGCATGACGCACCACAACATCGAGGGCGTGAGCCAGGCGTCGCGCATCCTCCAGCGGTTTGTCACGCTGCTGCAAGAGGGACTATATAAAAAGGAAAGAAGCGTGGAATACTATGCCTCACGCCTCTTTATCACGCCCAAATACCTTAGTGAGGCATGCGTCGCCGTCAGCGGCCACAACGCAAGCTACTGGATTGACCGCTACACAACGCAGGAAGTGGCGCTGCAGCTCAGCGACCGCTCTAAACCCCTCATCGACATCGCCTACGAGCTCAACTTCTCGTCACCATCCTACCTGAGCCGCTACATAAAGCGCACCTTCGGCTGCTCGCCAAGCGAGTACCGCAAGCGATTGAAGTAGCATTACAACCCGATATATTTCATATTCTGCTATATAAAACAACAAACACAATACTATCACAACCACACAATTCCATCCTACATTATGGCAACCTAAATGCCGACCTCACAATAAATGATTTGGTATCGACCATAACACAAGTAATGGATCAGTCGCAAATTAGTGGGGGGAATCAAGTAATTAATTTTGAGTTGTGAAACAAGTGTGCCAAGAGACAAGTCGGAGACTTGGCGGTGTGCGAAAAATGCGATTAAGCGAGAAAAGCTGAGCTTGCTCAATGCCTTGCGAGCGTGAG
>CALDIG010000153.1 GCA_937904375.1 uncultured Prevotellaceae bacterium | reverse complement strand
GGACGGTCTTCGGGCAATATCTCGTTCACTACCTCTATCATCTCATACATCACCTCCACCGGCTCTCCCACCGCCAGTCCGCCAATGGCATTGCCCTCAGCACCAAGGTCAGCTACGTGCTTGGCGGCGTCTTGTCGCAGGTCGGTATAGGTGCAGCCCTGAACGATAGGGAAAAACGCCTGACTGTGACCATAGCGGGGCTGGGTCTCGTTGAAATGCTTCCACCCTCGCTCAAGCCAACGCTGGGTTAGACGCAGCGACTTCTCCGAATACTTGTAGTCGCTGGTACCTGGCGGACACTCGTCAAGCGCCATCATGATGTCGCTGCCTATACTGCGCTGGATGTCAACCACTTTCTCAGGGGTGAACAGATGCTTCGAACCGTCGATGTGGCTGCGGAAGGTCACACCCTCCTCTTTCAACTTTCGGTTTTCGCTCAGCGAGAACACCTGAAAGCCGCCGCTGTCGGTCAAGATGGGACGGTCCCAGCTGTTGAACTTGTGAAGTCCGCCCGCCTGCTCAATGATGTCCATGCCAGGGCGCAGATAGAGGTGATAGGTGTTGCCAAGAATAATTTGCGCCTTGATATCATCGCGCAACTCACTCATGTGCACCGCCTTAACGCTCCCAACAGTGCCCACTGGCATAAAGATGGGAGTCTCTATATCACCATGGTCGGTGCTTATCAAACCCGCACGAGCCTTAGTATCTTTATTTGTCGCTACCAGTTTGTAGTCCATATCTTGTTAGTTCAGAGTTCAGAGTTCAGAGTTCACAGTTCAGAGTTCATAGCTCTAAACTTGGGCAAAGCCGAATAATCGTGCAAAATTACAACAACCTTAATGAACTGCCAAATTTATTTCATAATTTAAAAATTTTGAGGATTGAACTCAAAACTCAAAAATGGCAAAAAATGGCAAATTGTGCGAATTTCGTTAGACAACCCCTTGTTCTCTTGTCCTCTTTCGAATAATTTCAAAGATCTTTTTTTAAAAGTTATGTTTGGATTTTTTATACAATTCAAAAAAATATTATTAGGATTTGTTTATATTGAAAATAATGTGTAATTTTGCAATAATTCTAGCAAACTTGTAGAGACAAGCTCTTGCTAGAAGACATATTTGAAAGCGTTTTTGCTTATCCTGATTCTAAAAATCGCCTTTATTTTACTCGAAGGATCAAGCAGTCACAAAACGCCTTTCGCTTGCTTGTATCCACCCCACAGGAGGGGCTGATATAGCGGCAAGGCGTGGGGTGGGCTGTTTATTTCGAGTGGGGTGTTTGGCGATACCTTAGAATCAATAATCAGAACAAGTTCCTCACGCTTTATTTTTTCCCATTTAAATCAACCTTTTAACAAAGTCGGGGATTGCATGGCAACGGAGGGACAACCACACTTCCCGCCATTTATTCGGTATGAAACAAAAAATCTTACCCCTTCTGCTGGCTCTGATCACAGCCTATCTGCCAGCAAGTGCCTACGACTTTATGGTCGACGAGCTGTGCTACAACATTAACAGCGATGGCACATCGGTGACAGTGACTTATCTAGAAAATTATCCAAACTACCCAAATCTAAGCGGTGATCTCAGTATTCCTACCAGTGTGATTTATGGTGGCACTGCATACTTGGTCACATCTATTGGCCAGAATGCATTCTCAGGTTGCCATGACTTGACCTCGGTGACCATCCCCAACTCAGTAATCACCATCGGACTCGCAGCGTTTAGAGATTGCTGGGGTTTGACCGAAGTCTCCATCCCCAACTCAGTTACAACCATCGACAGACAAGCTTTTTACATTTGCAGAAACTTGGCCTCAATCTCCATCCCCAACTCAGTTACCACCATCGGTGAATACGCATTCGCTGAGTGCAATAGTTTGACCTCGGTGACCATCCCCAACTCGGTGACAGAGATTGGTGGGAGCACCTTCTATGGCAGTGGCTTGACCTCGGTGACCATACCCAACTCGATCACGTCGATTGGCGACTGGGCCTTCTGTAATTGCCATGGCTTGACCTCGGTGACCATACCCAACTCGGTAACCTCGATTGGTGAAAATGCATTCGCGGGTTGCAGATATTTAACCTCGGTGAGCATCCCCAACTCGGTCACGTCGATTGGATACAATGCTTTCTATAATTGCATTCGTTTGAGGGATTTCTATACATATATAGAGAATCCATCCAGTGTTTCACTGGGTTCTGATGTTTTCATGAATGTTCCGACCACGACCTGCCTATTGCATGTGCCTACAGGGACGACGGAATCTTACCGCGCCGCTGACCAGTGGAGCGCATTCACAAACATCGTCGAGGATATGACCAGCATCGACAACATCGCCACCGACCACAAGAGCGACGGCATCTACTACAACCTGCTTGGCCAGCCAGTGAAGAACCCGACCACGGGTATATATATCTACAATGGCAAGAAAGTATTCAAGAAGTGACAATTTCACTAGATATCTCTGAGACTTCTCACATAACTATAAAACCGCTGGACATTTTTCAGCGGTTTTTATAGTTTTTTGGTAATGTTTACGTTACAAGTGATTCAAATATTTTTCAAAAACTATCCCTCGAGGAGAGTTTCACTATATTAGAAATAACATTGAGCGCCATATAATGTTTTGCCGCAAGAGTGGCACGTTGAAAATATAAAGCGGTTTTCATCACTATTGGAGCCAGAGTCTCTACCGCATTTTCCTGTAACAGAACTTAATTAAACCGAAATCGGTCATTAGGCCACTGTGGGTCATTATTTTAAGGTTGTTTATGCCATAACAGTTTTTTGTTGGCATTTTGTTGGCATCTTGTTGCCATTGTCATTTTGCCATAGCCCGCTATGACCTCAATGACAATGTTACAATCTGCTAAATAAAAATTCTGTTCTGGCATAAATCCTAATGACCTATTCGGGTTAAAAAGGCATCAAATAATCATAATAGGTAGTCTTTTGGTTAATAAAACTGAATTGTTAATAACTAATGGCGTTTTTGTTTGCGTGGGTGTTGAAAAGTGAGTACTTTTGCAGCAGAAATAAAAAAGAATGACACGCGGAGAGTCTCATACACAACTGAGATTCTTCGGTTTTTAATCTATGTTTTAACAATAAAAAAATAAAATTACTTTACCATGGCTATTAGTTATATGACCAAGGCTGGTTATGACAAAAAGATGCAAGAACTTGCTCATTTAGAGAATGTTGAACGTCCAGCAGTTGTGCAAGCTATCGTTGAGGCACGCGAGAAAGGCGACCTGAGCGAGAACGCCGAGTATGACGCCGCACGTGAGCGTCAGGGCATGCTTGAGGCGAAGATTGCCGAGCTTAAGAGCCTGATTGCCGGTGCACGCATCATCGACGAGAGCAAAATCAACACCGACGAAGTGCAACTTCTCACCAAAGTCACTATAAAGAACCTGGGCAACAACATCAAGATGACTTATACCATCGTCACCGAGACCGAGTCCAACCTCAAAGAGGGCAAAATCTCGATTACTACCCCTATCGCCAAGGGCCTTGTGGGTCACAAAGTGGGCGACGTAGTGGAAATCCAGGCCCCGGCCGGAATGATGAAATTTGAGATCCTTGACATTGCAGTGTAATAGCGCTTCGCGCAGGTTAGAGGTTAGAGTTTAGTGTTTAGAGATTTTCAAAAACTAACATAACTGCAAGTCGTAGACTTAGCTATGTGCGAAACACATTGTGGAGTGAAACGACACTGTGTGAAAAAACTCAAAACTCATAACTCACGATATATAATATAACTCATAACTCACAACTCACAACTACTATGGCTTCTATATTCAGCAGAATCGTTGCTGGCGAGATTCCCAGCTATAAGATTGCCGAGGACGAAAACTACTACGCGTTCCTCGACATCAACCCAGTGGCACCAGGCCACACACTCGTGATACCCAAACACGAAGTAGATTACATCTTTGACCTCGACGACGAGGAGTATGCCGGACTCATGGCATTCGCCAAACGTGTGGCAGCCGCTATCAAGGAGGCTATGCCCTGCGTGAAAGTGGGCGTTACCGTGCTCGGTCTTGAAGTGCCACACGCTCATGTACACCTCGTGCCCTTGCAGAAGGAGACCGACATGAACTTCTTCCGTCAGAAACTCACACTTCCCGCCGAGGAAATGCAGGAGATCTGCAAAAAAATCTGCGCGCAATTTAAATAATTCCGAATCGGGATAAAAGAGTCCACTAAAAAAAGCACACGAATTAAACGAATTTCAACTAATTTGATATTCTCCCAAATCACAAGAATGGCGACCGTCATGACCGAAGGCCGCCATTTGTTTTTTCATACTTGCCAGAAGAGTAAAACGACTAGAAACGACAAGTCTTAAGTGTTAAATGTTAAGTGGCTGCGTACTCTAAACTGCGTAAAAGCGCATTGCCTTGTCTGCTTGTTCCTTGTCTGCTTGTTAGCTTCCTTATCATTTGCGCGACTGTATCTCGCTCTTCATAAGCTGCAAATTGGTGTCCTCGATAACTGTGCGGCTCTTCTTGCGTGACAGTTTGTTGATATATTTCTTCAACTCGGCAGTAGAGAAATGTGATGTCAATTCCTTATTCATCAGATAACCCGATGCCATGCTCGCAAGAGTGCGGTTCTGGGCTTCCTCTTGATGTGCGATGTTATTTTCAAGATTGTCGGGAGTTAGCAGCAGTGTCTCAACAATTTGTTTGCTGGCGTTTTTAACTGCCAAGAAATACATGCCGTTTTTCCTGACATACGTCACGCTGCTGTTCCACGTGCAGCGGAAGGGCGGCTCCTCGGCCTGACGGCTAGGAATAAGCTTGTAGTTTCCAGCCTTCTTGCCCACTTTCTCAAGAGTGAGCTCATAGTCATTGCCAGAGGCATCAACACCCTGCATATACACAATCTTTCCCAGCCTAATCTCAGAGACAGTATAGAGAACTTGACCGTCCCAGAACATGTCTCCCTCTTCAATCACCTGCGCCTGCACCGCCATGATAGCGCACAGGCAAAACATAATCGATAAAATCTTCTTCATAGTCCTAAAGTTTTTGTTTGCAAATTAAGGACAAAGTAACGACAAAAGCAAGGATTGTCAATAATTTCTCTCGTTTTTTCTTCTGTTTTGCATAAAATTGCATGATTGTGAATTTTTTTGTACCTTTGCACCCCAAAATCAGAACCTATGTGGATTTTGCTGGCAGTGATATCGTCGATTAGCCTGGGTTTCTTTGATGTTTTCAAGAAACTGTCGCTGGAGCGCAACAACGTGTATGTTGTGCTGTTTATCAACGTGCTGCTGTGTACTATACTGGTATCGCCACTTATCATCATGTCGCTCACGGGCAATGACCATTGCACGCTAACCGCTCATGGTCATCTGCTGATATTCTTGAAATCGGTGATAGTCACGCTGTCGTGGCTGCTGGGATTCATATCAATAAAATACCTGCCGTTGAGCATCAGCGGCTCAATTAATGCCGCGCGCCCCATCCTCGTGCTGGTGGGAGCCATCGCCATCTTTGGAGAAAGCCCAAATGCCATCCAGTGGATAGGTATCATCCTGGGGTTTGTGTCACTGCTGTGGGTGGGGTTCATAGGTCGCAGGGAGAAAACCGAGAAGGGTGTAAGCATCTGGATAGTGCTCGGCATTCTGTCGATAGTGCTGTGGGCGGCAAGCGGGCTATATGACAAATGGCTTATCAGCAATGGATATACCCCACTGGCAATCGAGGCATGGTATCCTTTCTATCAGACGCTTATCATGGCTGTGGTGGTGGCGGTAATCCACAATGGCAAATTCAACCCCGACACGTTCCATTGGAACAAGAACATCATTGTAATCTCCATTTTTATTGTCATCGCCGACCTGAGTTACTTCTATAGCCTCTCCTATCCCGAGTCGCTGGTGTCGATAGCCTCGATGATACGTCGCGGCAGCGCACTCGTGGCATTCTTCTACGGCGCACTTGTGCTCAAAGAAAAAAACCTGCGACTCAAAGTCATCGACCAGATAATCCTCATCGCAGGTATGACACTTATCATAATAGGCAGCCTGTAGGTTAAGTGTTAAGTGTTAAGTGTTAAGTGTTAAGTGTTAAGTGTTAAGTGTTAAGTGGGCTGCGCCAAATTAAGTATTAAGTGGCAAAGAAATAAAAGCCGCAACGCGGCTTCACTTAAAACTTAACACTTATGACTTAACACTTATTTTATCCACTCTTTTCTGGTGGCGGCCGCCTTCAAACTCAGTTGAGAGGAATGTCTTCACCATCTCTAATGCTTCTTCATTTGTCACGAAACGCCCTGGCATGGCGAGCACGTTGGCGTCGTTGTGCTGGCGCGCTAAGCGTGCCAGTTCGGGCAGCCAGCACAGTGCCGAACGGATGCCCTGATGCTTGTTGAGAGTGATATTTATGCCCTCACCGCTACCGCACACAGCAATACCTGGGTAGCACTCGCCGCTCTCCACTGCCAATGCGCAGGGATGGGCAAAGTCGGGATAGTCGCAGCTGTCCTCGCTGTAGGTGCCGAAGTCCTTGTACTCGATGTTGTTCTCTTTCAAGTAGTTTATAACTGCTTGCTTGGTGGCAAAGCCAGCATGGTCGCTGCACAATGCCACAGGGATGCCGGGTTTTAAGATAGTTGTCATATTATTCTGTTTTATAAGTGAGTCATATATTTCATCAAATTTCGCCCTCATTGCGTCGCTGTCGTGAAGCAAGTTGCGGAACTCCCGGAGCCGCTTGGCGTTGCTCGACTCGGGAATCCACAGCTTCAAGTAGCCGCCCTCGGCATATTTCTCTGCCATGTGCTCGAGCAGACGTTTGTAGTTCTCCTCTTTGTCAAGAAAAGGATAATGTTTAAACGAGAACTGGATGGTGCGGCGGATTATGGTGTCACCGTCAATCTGGCGGTCGGCTTCGGCAACGAGGCGGCCATAGATGGTGCGTGGGTCATGGTCGCTCGAGGCGCGGTGATCCTCAGCAGCCTGCGCGATGGTCTCAATCTCCTCGGCAGTGAACCAACTCAGCAGCCTCTTGTCCTCACGGATGATGCGTGCGCTCTCGGTGTGATGCGTCTTGCGGCCCACTTCCAGCCCCAAGTCATGATAGGCGGCAGCCACAAGCAGCATGGCACAATCTACCTCGGGATAATACTGCGCCAGCCGCTGACTCTCCTCCATAACATAATGCACATGGTCACGGCGATGCCCAGCGTCGAAGGCATCGTAGCGAGGCACTATCTCCTGCTCAATAAAACTTGCTATTTCGTTATATCTGTCGTTCATTTCAATTGTTCTATTATGCGTTGGGCGGTGGTTGAGGCACAGTCTTTCTCAGTTAGTATCTCAGCCATGCGTTTATAGCCTTCAAGCATTTCTTGGCGTTCAGAGCCGTCATTGAGCAGCTTAGCGAGCCAGGAATCCACATTCTCCTCCGAACAGTGATGCAACAGCAACTCAGGAATCAGCGGCGCATCGGCAATGAGGTTGGGAAGTGTCACATAATTGCCTTTTATGAGATGGCTGTAGAACCAATACACGCGCCGGCTGCCGTTCATGCGGTAGCAAGCCACCTGCGGAGTGCCTAACAGGGCTGTCTCGAGGGTAGCGGTTCCAGAGGTCACCAATGCCACTCGGGCATTACGCACCAACTCAAAAGTCTGCCCCCTAAGCACGTTTAGCGGAGATCGGGGATCGGAGATGGGATATCGGTCCACGATCCACGATCCTCGATCCCCGATTCCCGATGCTCCACTCTCCATTTCGCCCATCACCTCGTCATACAACTCATCATCAATGCTTGGTGCGGCGGCTATCACAACTTGGCAATCGCTGTGGCGACGCGCGGCAGCAAGCATCGTGGGCAGATTGTCGCGTATCTCTTTCTTGCGCGAACCGGGGACTATGGCGATAATGGGTTTGTCGGGGTCGAGACCATTTGCAGCACGGAATTCGGCGGCAGGGCGCATCTTGGCTAAAGCGGCGGAAATCTCTTTGACGGTGGGATTCCCAACATATTCCACCACGTAGTCATGCTTGCGGTAAAATTCGGTTTCAAACGGCAATATCGAGTACAAACGTTTCACATATCGCTTGATGTCTTTCACACGATACTCCTTCCACGCCCACACCTTTGGAGAGATGAAGTAGAACACTGGTATGCCTTGCTTATCGGCCCACTTCGCCATCTTGAGGTTAAACGACGGATAATCTATGAGAATCAGAGCGTCGGGACGATTGTCGGTCATGGCGCGCTTGGCGCGTTTCATAAAGCCCAAGATGCTACCCAAGTGCTTTATCACCTCAATGAAACCCATAAACGCCATGTCGCGGTAATGGATTAGCGGCTCATGACCGGCACTGCGAGCCATCAAGTCACCGCCAAGAAAGTCAAATTGGGCTTGACTATCCTGCTCCTTGAGAGCCTCAATCAGCGCACTGCCATGAATGTCGCCCGAGGCCTCACCTGCTATGATAAAATATTTCATTTATGAGTTGTCGTTTTTTTAGTAGGGACAAGGTCTGCCTTGTCCGAAAGTGTTTAACTATAGTTTTCATTTTACCCAAACGCGGTAGGCTTGCCGCAGGCAGAATGGTGCCGCCACAGCAAACACTATCAGCGCCAAGTACCAAATTCCAAATTGCATGGCGAGGACGGCGACGACGCACACCAGCAGGGTGGTGGCAAGGTTGCGATAGCACTTCACACTCAATGTAAGATGATAAATCTTGAAATATACCACCCCAACAACGATAGTGTAGAATACATACCACGCAAGGTAAGAATATCCTAAGCCGTCAACACCCCACAAAATAAAGCACACAATGTTGAGTGCCAGACCCATCACTGCACTCAGCGACTCGGTGATGAGGAATATCTTGCCATCGCCTTTTGCCAGCATCACAAACGCCATGCACCACGACATGGCACGCAACACAGTGCCTACCGCTCCCCATGAGATATAGGTGATAATAACCTCAAACTCCCTGCTATAGAGCAGCCACACCAACTGGGAGCGCAGCAAGATAAATGCCAACAGGAATGGCGTGAGCACCATGAAAGCGATGTTCATCTCCTGAGAGACAAAGACACGAATGCGGCGAGAATTATTAGCCACACGAGCCAAACGGGGATAAAACTCCATGCCAAGTGCGGCAAACACTAAGCCGGCATATTTGTCAATCAACGTGTAGCCAGCTTGATAAAAACCCACCGAATTGGTGCCGTTGTAGATATTTAGCCAAGAGACAAAAGTGTAAGACGCAAGCATGCTCACAAACGACCCAAGGGTCATATACACGCCAAGCTTGATAAATCCGGCACCCATCTGCTCTGTCTCACGAGGAGAAACCTGAGCAGTGGGATATTCTTTGTCTTTATAGATATATGCCGCTACTACCACACACAACGCGTAGGCGATTATTGACGGCAACACACTATTCTCACGTAGGAAATAAAACAGTGGAATGGAGATGAACAGTCCGCCAAGCACACCACTCACCGTGACACGTGCCAGGCGTTTGAGTTTCGACAGTCCCTGTAGCACGGCATACTCGCCATTGGTCAACGCCATAAACAGCACAGCCACCGCCAGAGCCACAAAATGCCACTCGTGGGTGTAGTCGCCAAACGAGAAACGGCTGAGCAGGGGTGCCAAACCCATTGTAATCAATGCTCCGCCAAGTCCCAGCCATAGCGACCAACGGCGTACCACAGTGACTATGCGCGCTATAAGAGTTGCATCACGCTGCTCCACCGCCTGAGAGATGTCACGCACGCTACTGTTGCGCACTCCCAGATTGGTGGCGGTGTTCATCATCTCCAGCGCCTGGTTGTAGATGCCGAAAAGCCCAACGCCTAATGGTCCTATCCACAATGCCACAAGCTTGGTGCGGATTATCGAGCATAATATCGTCAAGACCTGAACACCACCAAAGATGCCCATCGCCTTGAGTATTACTTTAGATAATCCGTCACGCTTGCTCATATTATTTGGTTATCGGTTATTGGTTATCGGTTATCGTTTATTGGTTATCGGTGGCGCTTAACACTATCGGACAAGGCACGCCTTGTCCCTACTTAACACTTAAAACTTAACACTTAACACTTAAAACTTGATATACTATCCCTCGCCCGCCCAAGCGGCACTTTTGTCGCACTAGACCTTCATTGAGATACAAACCGCCATTCTCGGTGGATATACCGAAGTCAAAATAACGGTATCCTGCTTGGGATGCCTCATTTATAAGATGGGAGAAGAGCAACGTCAATGCCTTGACCTCTCGACCATGCTCTGTAGAGGCAATATACTGGCAGTGGGCGACCTCGTTGCCGCAATAATACATCACCACGCCAGCAAGCAACTCGTCGCCAAGCTTTGCGGTATAGAGTTTTATATTCTCAGGAAAGCGGGAGTGCAGCAACTTTATCTCATCAAGCGAATGAACAGGATGCCTGTTATACTTCTCCATGAGTAATGCGTCAAGCATCTCCCAGTAGCCTTGCCAGTCGCTCGACTCAGTCACCTCTACCCCACTCTTGAGGGCAAGATTCACATTGCGCTTGTTGCCACGGTCAAAAGGCAGTGGCTCATCAAGGTCGATAGTGGTGGAAATGTTGCTCTCAACTATCACGCCACCAGCTCTGAAGAGAGCATAAAGATCCTCCTCGCAGGGATAGCGGTGGTAGATGTGCGGAACGGGCTTATAGATGATTTCTTCAATGCCCGCATCCAGCAAAAACTGCGTGGCGGCATCCCACACCTCCATCATAGTGGTGACATCGAAATGCCGTAACGGCACCAGCCAACCGCCGTAGGTGAGACCTCGATGACTAAAGAGCTTGTTGCCCTCGCGACAAGCCGGCAGCACAGCAACAATCTTGTCGCCGTCACGAGCCATCAGCGAGAAGTCGGCAAAACGGTCGCTGTGATAGTCCATATAGTCACGCAGATGCATGAACGTGCCGTTGCGTGAGTTTCTCACAACCTCGTCCCATTCCAGCTTGCTCTGTGTAGTATATTTCTCTATTCTAATCATCATTTCCCGCCCAACAGTTGCATAATATCCTTACCATCAATGCGCTTATAGTTCTTGGGAATATTGGTGTCGATTGTGAAGCTCTCGTTCCAAACCATGTCCTTATATTCCAAGTCAAGGTTCAGCGAATTGCCGTTGAGTTTTGTCGATACGCTCGCCTCGGTAGCCACTTTTCCCGCCACGCTGCCCTGCACTTTGCGATAGGTCACGCTATAGGTCGAAGCACCAGAATTGCTTGGAATCACGTTTAGCGACACGATGTTGTTGCGGCTGTCGTACACAAAATTGTAGTCAAAACCATTGAACTGATTTTTGGGAGTCAAGACAACTTTATTATCTTTCACCGAAATTGTGAAATCATCTTTCATGTCTTGCGTTAACGAACCCTTCCCCAACTCAAAAGCACGTCCCAGGAAAATATCTTGCAGAGCACCCACAGTAACTGGTATGCCATTTGTGAGCAGAGACGCTTTCTCATATATGTAGCGCTTATGAAGCTTATCAACGAGCAATATAGAGTCGCCATTAATCAGCATTTTGGCAGCCTCAATGCCAAGTACGGGTCTTAGCGACACATAAATGCTCTTGTTTCTAATCATCTTCATCTGCATGGATGAGTTCAACGACTTGCTGCTTGAGCCTATTTCCACATTGCCTCCGCTCTTGAAGGTGCGCCAATCGGCCTGATAGAACACCGACATATCCACGTTTTCGTTGGTCACGATTACCGTTCCATTGTCATCGTCAACAGGCACCACTTTCTTAGAGCATGATGCCAAAGCCGCTATGGCGAACAGCAATAATGCTATCTTAATTGAATATCTTTTCATTTTTGTCTATTTTTCAAAATAAGTCTTATTCTCAACCTTACGTTTCAGGATATCGCTATCAGGACTGAGTTCAAGAGCTTTCTCCCACTGCTTAACAGCCTCATCCTTGTCACCGGTCATATACAAGATATCGCCATAATGCTCCAATATGTCGGAGCTTGGGTCATCGGCATTGGAAATTGCCGACTTGATATAGAACAGTGCCATGTCATAGTTCTTCTTCTTGAAATACACCCAGGCGTAGGTGTCGATGAAAGTGGCATTGTTGGGATTGGCGTTGACCGCCTTTGCCGCCATACTCTCGGCCTTGTCGAGGTTCTTGTCGCTGAGCGATAGGAAGTAGGCATAGTTGTTCATCACGCCGGTGTTCCCAGGGCATATCCTCAAGGCATCGTCATAGAGCTGATAGGCAGCTATTGTGTCGCCCATCTCCACCAGCACATCACCCCTACCACCTAGAAGGTCGCTGTAAAGCTCATTGTCTTTCACGCTATCGACCATCGCCAAGGCATCATCGTAGGTGGCGATAGCCTTGTCATATTCCTTCATCTGATAGTAGAGCGGAGCGATATAACGGTATAAATCCATATTCTCAGGGTTATACTCCAAAGCTTTCTTGGCGGCTTCAATGGCTTTAGGGTAATTCTCATCCATGACATTGACCACCATAAGCCGTTGCCATGCCTCGGCATTGGTAGGGTCGAGGTCAAGTTCATACCCCAATTCCTCAACAGCATGCTTATAGTCCTTGATAGTAGAGAAATACATGCTGTAAAGCTCGTGAACCTTTGGCTCAAGCGGATGCTGTTCTATCATAACCTTGAAGAGATTGTTCACCCGGTCAGAAGAATCGTTGCGCATGATTTGAGTTGTCGTGTATTGTGTGAGCACATCAAGCTTGGTATCCACATCGAGACCTGGGGCTACGAGAGCGTTATAGATTTGCTTGTCGTAGTTGATAGAGTCGCCAATAGCGTCATAATATTGCGCCTTGGAGAAATACACATTGCCGTTGTCAGGCTCCAATTCCTGGGCGCGGTCAAGGTAGTAGAGCGCGCTGTCATTCTGCTCAAACTGCAAGAACATCTCGCTCATCACAAGATTGTAACTCACATTAGACGGAGCCGTGTTGTAGAGGTTACGCATCTGCTGTATAGCTCCCAACGTGTCGCCGAGTTGGGAACACAATGCCACTTTAAAAGCTGCGGTCTGAACCGACTGCCCCTCAAACTCCTCGATGCGCTCATACACCTCTAGTGCTTTCTCATAATTCTTGTTTCGCAGATACGCTGCCGCCAGTCGCAACTGCACTTCGGTCTTATGGGGATTCAGCTCCGCCAGTTTCTCCACCACCTCTAAAGCCATATCGGTGCGGCCCATATCCATGCAAGCATCGCTGAAATAGGTCGCCTCGTAGTAGTCCTCGGGGTGGGCATCCACATGCTTCTTCATCAAGGCAAGTCCACGTTGCTGGTCTTCATCGGTTGCATTATCCTTCAACATCAACAGATAGCCATAGTAAAAAGACGCGGCAGTGTTGGTGCTGTCAAGTTTGTGAGCATATTTCAAAAGGTCGAAATATGCCGCGATGCTGTCACTCTCCTTCAATACATGAGCCTGCATATAGATGTAATCGGCCTTACGCTTGTCTTGCTGCGACACCCCAGAGGTGGCATTTGTGCCTTTACCGTTTTTTGCCATCGCCTGACCCACCACAGCCATCACGATAAATGCCAATATTGCTATGCTGATAAATTTCTTCATCATTCATTAATATTAAAAAGATCACTTGCTTCCTGTGTGCCCAAAGCCTCCCGCACCACGCTCTGTGTCGCCTAGCACATCAACCTGAACCCACTCCACGGTAGAGTGCCGCGCCACCACCATTTGGCACACGCGCTCGCCATTCTCTATGGTCTGCGGCTCGTTGCCGAGGTTGGCGAGTATCACGCACACCTCGCCACGATAGTCGGCATCGATTGTACCAGGTGAATTCAAAACTGTAAGTCCGCGCTTCAGCGCCAGTCCGCTGCGAGGTCTGATTTGACATTCATAGCCTGGCGGCAGCTCAATGTAGATTCCTGTGGGAATTAAAGCCCTCTCCATTGGTTGCAGCACTACTGGTTCGCTGAGCCACGCCCTGAGGTCCATTCCCGCGCTCAGCTCGGTGCTGTAGGCTGGCAGAGCATTGGGACTCTTGTTCACTATCTTAACTTCTACTTTGTCAATCATAATAATATATAAACGTATTTATAATCTATTTATTTGAAATACTCGACAACTTCTTTCACGCTATCCACTATTTTGCCATCGGGCAGAGTTATGTGATTGGCGGCAGCGACATTAAGCTCAAAGGGCGATGTAGCATCAATAGCTACACCGTTGCGCAGCAAGGCATTGGTCATGCAGCGAGCCAAGTTTGCATCGTCACACAGGAGTTTCACCTTCACTCTTGTGGGCAACTGCGCCTCATAGTCGCACAGATTGCCGTTGAAGAAGATTGACGTGTCGCCAAACACGCGGTCCATAGCGCCACTCATCACCACCTGCTCGGTAGTGCCAGTCACCACATCTCGGTCCCTGGTGATGACCCACAGCTCGTCGGCAAGCAGGAGCGATTGCGAGATGTCGTGGCTTGAGAGCAGCACGGCTTTGTTCTGCTCGTGAGCCAGTTTGTGCAACAGCTGCATAGTCTCGATGCGGCTCGCCACATCGAGGAAGGCAGTAGGCTCGTCGAGCACGATGATAGGCGTCTCTTGCGCAAGAGCCTTAGCAATCATCGCCTTTTGACGCTCGCCGTCGCTGAGACTCGCCACGTGTTGATGAGCCTTGTGCGATATTCCCACCGCCTCAAGGCACTCTTTCACCACCTCTTTGTCACGCTTGCTCAGTCGCCCCAAGAAACCGGTGTGCGGCTGACGGCCCAGCCCCACGAGTTCGCTTATGGTGAACGCCCCTCCCATGATGCGCTCGGTAGCCACGAGTGCCACGAGGCGCGAGAGTTGATGCTTAGTGATTGCCGACGACAGCTTGCCGTCAATCTCCACGCTGCCCTCAATGGGAGCGTTGTCACAGGTGATGGTCCTGATTAGCGTCGATTTGCCAGCACCGTTACGTCCCAGCAAAGCAACCAATGAGCCTTGCTCAAGCTTCAGGTTCAACCCTTTGAGCAACATGGTGCGCTTGCCTCCTTGCCCAAATCCAACCGCCATATCGTGTGTTTGAAGTATTGCCATAATCAGTTGAAATAGTTAATCTTGCGACGGTTGATGATGATATATATGATTATTGGCACGCCAATAATGGGCGTGATGGCATTGATAGGGATTATGCCATGAGGAGAGCTCACACTGATAAGCGTACATAGCAATGCAGTTACAGCGCCGGTGAGCATCGTCACGGGCATCAATCGGCTATGGTCGCTGGTGTTAAGTGCCAGGCGGGCGATGTGAGGCACCACCAAGCCCAAGAAGCCTATGGGACCGCAAAAGGCGGTGACCACGGCGGTCAGCACGCCAGTGATAAGCAGCAGCAGGTTGCGGGTGCGGTGAGTGTTCACGCCCAAGTTCTGCGCATAGCGGGTGCCAAGCAGCAACGCGTTGAGGGGCTTTATCATCAACATCGCCGCCACGAGCGACAGCACTATCACTATCGCGAAAATCGGCATCTGGTCGAGCGACACGCCAGTGAAATTTCCGAAGCCCCAATACACATAACTCTGAAGTCCCTGCTCGGTAGCCACTGAGTTGAGCAATGATATCACACTCGAAGCTAGATAGCTCACTAAGATACCCATTATCAGGAGCATAGTGGAGCTTTTGACAATCGACGCGAACACCATCAGGATGACTAGCACCACAGCGGCACCGAGGATGGCGGCAAGCAATGTCGCCATGTAGCCGCCT
>CALDIG010000152.1 GCA_937904375.1 uncultured Prevotellaceae bacterium | reverse complement strand
CCGAGTTCCTCAACTTCGACAAGATTGAGACCTACAAGGACTTTGGAGGCATACGCATCGAGGACGACGTGCTAATCACGTCTGACGGCTGCCGCTTCCTCGGCAAGGAAATTATTCCTTATCATCCAAAAGACGTAGAAGAGTTTATGGCTCAGTAACAATTTAGGGTTTAGAGTTTAGAGGGAAGAGTTTATTACGACCCTTCCCTTTCTCAATTTTCTTCTCTATGCATGACATCGCTCTTATAGTGAAAAAACTACGGATTGGTCTGATTAATCTGAACAAATATTCACTGTTGTCTTTTTGAAAATCACAAATTAAAAGATTTGATATATACTTAATTATCAGACAAATCAGATTAATCAGCAGTTTTATCTGTCCTCAAAGGGAAGGCAATCTTTTGAGAACGTTGATGCAAAACCTTAATGATTTTTTTAGTTCTTAAAGATATTATTTCTTTTGCTTTTGTAATCCAATAATCAGTAATCATAGTTATAACATCAGTATGCTTAGTAATAATTACAACGAAGAATTGCCCGTAAATAATTATAGTAAGAACAAGAAATCTGAACGCAAAAAAAACATCGTTTTTGCTTATATTATAATTCTTTTTGTATCCAATATAATTGGCTTTATATCTTTTTTTGCTTCTCGCATATACCTCAAATTATATTCAATTCAGGAATACACCTATTTTCAAGCTAAATTAGGTATCGTTTTGAATATATTAAGTGTCTTCTTCAATCTTGCTTTACTCCTTCTTCCTTTTGCAATCAAGAAAAAGTCACTTAGAATAATAGCTTTTGTCCTTGTCTCAATCATTATCATTTATCATCTCATAAATAACATTATATCCTTTATCTCTAATTTGAACATTTTATCATCTAGTTTATGAGTCGAAAATAACACAACGCAAGTAAAAGTGTGCCACTATAAGCCTAAAATAATACCAATCATTGCCTAATTACTTAGTTTGATTAACATAGGAGGGGGCACTGGCGTGTGTGACTCCCTCCTATGTTTCCTCAATGGGACGGTTCTTTTGAGGATATATGACATCCAAAATTTCAATGGTATAAAATCATCTTAATCTATTCGCCTAACAACAATTTTGCAGTTTGCAATGTCTGTGCTGAAGCTTTTGCTCTAAGCCTTCATGACAGATTGCAATAGAACTATATATCGAATGGGAAATTGTACTTATATGCTGCAGGTAAATCATCTATCTGTTCATTCAGAAACTTTATTTCTTTTTTGAAATCTTTTATCTGCTTTATCATCGCAACTATTTTCAAGAAATCACCTTTCTCATGGGGTATAGCAATCCTTAACTTCAAGAATTGCTCGCTTTTGAATCTGGCACGGCTTTCTTTTGTTGAGCCTGTTGTCATACGATTGATGAATGCCGTCACCTGTGGACTAGAGAAATAGAAACATAGATATTCAAGCAATGAAATCAGCTCTCCGTGTAGTATGTTCTTTACCTTAAATGTGGGGAATTCATTAGAAAGATAATGACCAGCGAATTCTTCTGTAACGTAAGCAAATGAGCCATTATGAGCGAACAGGCGACTATATGCAAACCAATTTAGTTCAACCTTATTTAGTCTGACGCGCTTGAATGATCCTTCTGGATGCAGAAAAAAACCATTCCCCTTCCCTCTGATACCCAAAGTAAAATATTTCGTCTCTCCTGTGATAGTCTTTGCATTTTTCACTTCTTCCAATATCTCGCTGGCATTATAGAAGTCATAACGTAAGGTGCTGATATCCAATTCATGAGATTTGACTATGCTTTTGATAACGGAGTTCAGACCCGACACTTCTTTTTTCATCTTGGCAAGTATGTCATTAAATTTTAAGTCGAAATCAATGTCAATGGCAACATGCGCCTCTGAATCAAGTCGCTCGGATGCAGAAGAAATATCCACAATCTTCATGTTCTTGAAAAACGATACAAAACCCTTTGGATTTTTCTGGTACTGCTGCCAATCCATCAAAATATCTGGTAGTTCATTTCCTGGTACTTGTAATCCCGTTGGGGCATAGCCAGAGTTACTACATACGGCCATGAATACAGGATAGCCTTCTGTAAACTCCAATTCTTCTGCTTTTCTGCGCAAGAAGATAATAGAAGTCTTAGCTTTAGTGTTATATCCTTCAAAAGTCTCTTTATTTAAGCCTATTACAGCCAAAACTACAGCATTCCGATGGATAAATTCTCTGACATATTTGTTTCTGTCACCATTCAGAAGACCATCTGGAAGAACCATTGCAACAATGCCTGTTCCCTTTTTCACAAGACGCAGGCATCTTTCAATTGCTAAGATTTCTCTAGCCTGACTATTGCGGTTTTTGCCCAATTCGTATTCATTCAATATGGCCACATTGGTCTCGAAAGCCCCAAACGGCGGATTTGTAAAGCAAACGTTAAACATCTCCTCGCCAATAACTTTTTTCGGAACATCTTTATTGTCTTTGTCTTCTACATATACATCGACGAGACCATCATGATTGAAAACTCCGTTTCGACCATCACCATGAATAATCATGTTCATCTTGCACGACTGGGAGTTTCGTTCTTTCCAATCGGTGCCATATAATGATTCGTTTGATAGGCGTTTCTTCCATATTTCACTTTCTTCCTCCGAGAAATCGCGCAGACGAATCTTTTCGCTCACACGCTCGAAGGCATAAATCAAAAAGCCGCCAGTTCCACAGAATGGGTCAACGATTTTGTCGCCAATCTTTGGAGATATTGCATCAACGATAAACTCTACAATATTTCTAGGTGTAAAATATTCGCCAAGACCACCTGTGAAAGTGTCGCCAAGGAAGAACTCGAAAGCCTCACCCTTCACATCGAAGTTAGTTAACGTAAAATCGTATGACTCGAATATCTCCACAATACTTTTAATTGTTCGGTCTTGTAGATTGATGGTGCCAGAATTAGGGAACAATTCTTTGAAATCGGGAGCACTATGTATCTCAGAATACATTTTCTGGACGATATTAACCCCCAAGTTTTTTAGTGATGAATCAAAAATTGCTTTCGTAAAACGGTTGGATTCCTTATGATACTGCTCCTCATACATTTTTGCAAAAATAATTTTCGACATTTCGTCAAATGCCTGTATGGGATCGTATCCCTCATTGTTACGGATAATGTTGTGGCAACGGCGTAGCAACGATTTGAATGTATTGACATCATCAATCGTAAACAGAGTTTTCTTTGCCTCGGCTGCAAGAGATTCCCTGATGTTCTTGCCAAGGATCGTTGTTGTGAAATCCTTTTCTATCTCCTTTTTTGATGGAATATACTTAATGCGGGTTTTGTCAATAGTCTGGAAAACTTGCGTATTGATGCCGTTCGTCAATACGGCAATTGGAGCAATCTTCGGAAGTAGGCGGGCATAACTGATTACTTGATTCTTTCCGTTAGTTGTCAGGATTTCAGACGGTGATTTAGTGTCAATGACAATTATCGGAGTATCTTTCTTCTTGCTTGTATAGACAATGATATCGGCAAAGATATTTTTTTTCTTTGTGCCTTCGTTCACCTCGATTGTCTTTTCAAACTCCATTTGTTCAAGATTATATCCCAACTTTTGGAGGAAAGGAAGTACAACCTTAACTTTAACGTCTTCCTCACTCTTGCAATCAATCTTGTATTCCATATTCCGATAATTTAACGTGTTACTATTTGCTTGCAAAGTTACAAAAAAACGCGTTATTCCGTTCCGTTTTGACTAAAAAAAACCACCTCTTTGCGACTGAGCCATCAGAACTCGATGCCTAGCCTCACAGTGAAGCCTCCGGAGATTTGGGTGCCCATGTCGATGAGGGTGGTGTTGTGGTCGCCCTTGCCATCAATGAGATAGTATGGGCCGTCGCTGTGCAAGTCATCATAGAAGTAATACACATGTCTCATGCGCTGGAATGAGTAACCCACGCCCATGTTAAGTGCCAACGGAGTGTTCTTGCCTAGTGCTATGCGCAGTCCCATCGACGGACTCACCATCAGCCCCATGTTCTTGCCGGTGTTGTAGCCCACGCGCAGATCAAGGAAAGGATCGACACTAGACTTCATGAAGTCGATGCGCACATCGCCGAAGATGGTGTGGGTGCTGTATTTCTTATCCATCTGGTCTTTAAAGAGGTAATACTCATAGCCCACGCCGGCAAAAAGCCATGGGCGGAACTGGTAGCCGTGGGTGGTGGACACGCCAAAACGCGAGAAGCCATACTTGCCCGAACGGAATGTTGCCTGTCCATCGACAAACCCGCGATAGCCTTGTTGTGGACCTTTGCCGTTGAAGTCTCCGTTGAAAGCCACATTGTCGGGCCGCTGGCGACGCTGCACACGCTCCACCTCGTTAATGTCGTAGCGAAGCACCTGGCCGTCGTCGGTGCGTATCACTAAGTGGCTCTTGGGTTCATAGGCAGTTATCTTGCCCTTTATCACCTGACCGTTGTTGAGATACACGGTCTCATATTTCTCATTCTCCTGTGCACTGGCACTTAAAGCCATCGCAAGCATCACTATCATGAATAAAAATTTTTTCATGTCATTTTGTTTTTTTGTGATTGCAAATCTTCTTAACCCAAATCGGTCATTAGGCGACGAAAGTATGTTGTTTTAGGTCTAGCATAAATCCTAATGACTGATTCGGGTTTAATGCCACAAATATAGGAACAAATTGCGAAATAAGCAAATTATATTTTCACTAAAAACTAAAAAACAACTGATTATTAGATAAAATGCTCTCGCTCGCAAGGCATTGAGCAAGCTCAGCTTTGACTCGCTTAATCGCATTATTCTGAAAAATCTGAAACAAGGATAATTTTAATACATTTAAAATCAACGATGTGTAAAATCAGAATGTTCAGTTTATATTATAATCCGAGTTTTGCAACAGCCTCTCAGCATTGATGCATTTCCCTGATGTGCATTAGGGCGGTCAGGGCATGTCCTGACCCTACAACGTTCGCTCACGCAATTTCTTCATGGTCTGACCTAAAACTTTTCTTTGTGCGATTGCCATGTGTTTATTGTCATTGGATAATGCTGTTAACGAAAAAATCATTATCTTTGCAGGCGCATTTGGACGAGCATACAATAATCGTCACTGCATCCATAAACGAGCGGACAAGGCACGCCTTGTCCCTACATTAATACTCAACCATTTTACTACTCTACTATTTTACTACTCTACTAAAAAATATAATTATGGCACTTCAATGTGGTATCGTGGGACTGCCAAATGTGGGCAAGTCAACGCTGTTTAACTGCTTGTCGAACGCTAAGGCGCAATCGGCAAATTTCCCTTTCTGTACAATAGAGCCTAATGTGGGCGTGATAACTGTTCCTGACGAGCGACTCAATAAGCTCGCCGAGCTGGTGCATCCCGCCAAGATTGTGCCCACCACGGTGGAGATTGTGGATATCGCCGGACTGGTGAAGGGCGCGAGCCGCGGCGAGGGTTTGGGCAACAAGTTTCTCGCCAACATCCGCGAGACCGACGCCATAATCCATGTGCTGCGCTGCTTCGACGACGACAATGTGACTCACGTTGACGGCACCGTTGACCCTGTGCGCGACAAGGAGGTGATTGACACCGAGCTGCAGCTGCGCGACCTGGAGACCATCGAGAGCCGCATCAGCAAGGTGGCGAAGATGGCGGCCGCCGGCGAACGCGATGCCAAGATGCAGCACGAGGTGCTCAAACGTTACCAAGAAGTGCTCACCCAGGGCAAGAGCGCGCGCAGCGTCACTCTCGACACAAAAGACGAGCAGAAGTTTGCCCACGACCTGTTCCTGTTGACCAACAAGCCAGTGCTCTATGTGTGCAACGTTGACGATGCCAGTGCCGCAACGGGCAACAAATATGTCGAGGCGGTGCGCGAGGCAGTGAAAGACGAGAACGCCGAAATCCTCGTCGTGGCAGCGCAGACCGAGAGCGACATCGCCGAGCTTGACACCTACGAGGAGCGACAGATGTTCCTCGAGGAGATAGGACTACAGGAGAGTGGTGTGAACCGCTTGATTAAAGCCGCCTACAAGTTGCTTGACCTTGAGACATTCTTCACCGCGGGTCCCAAGGAGGTGCGCGCCTGGACCTACCGCAAGGGCAGCAAGGCTCCACAGTGCGCCGGTGTGATACACACCGACTTCGAGCGTGGCTTCATCCGTGCCGAGATCATCAAATATGAGGATTACATCGCTTATGGCAGCGAGACGGCAGTGAAAGAGGCGGGCAAGATGCACATCGAGGGCAAAGACTACGTGTTCCAGGACGGCGACATCGTGGTGTTCCGCTTCAACGTCTAGTGCCTGAGCTGCGGGGATCGAGAATCGAGGATCGGGGCTGTTTCTAGAAAATCTAGAACTTTTAGAAAATCTAGAACAGAGAGTTGACAACACTATGACTGGCAACTAGTTTCCCAGCATGATATCATAGAGCGCGGTGATGTCGGCAGCTGTGATGTCGCCATCGCCGTTAATGTCGCAAGTGCTCTTACTATAGGTCTCATCACCCATAAGCATGTAGTCATAGATAGCCGTTACATCGGCGGCAGTGACCATCCCGTCGCAGTTAACATCGCCCACCGGCACACTCCACTGCGCATCGAGCCAAGCCACCTTACGGGAGATTTTATCAAGATATCTAGCAGGTGAATTCATGTCATGAGCTCCAGAGTAGAAGGGCCATCGCACTCTCTCGTGGTTTAGTTCAGCTTCTTCTATTGTAGATCTCCATTGCAGAGCATGTTCATTTATCTTTTGAAGCACCTCATTCTCTTTAAACTCTTTCCACACCTCTCTTATCTTTTGTTGCAAACGAGGAAATTTAAGCAATTCTTTTATCCACAAGAATGAGAATGGCAGCTCATATTCAAAAATGAAATGATCACAAGAGTTGTTATCAAGGTAAAAGCTATTGTCAAAATCCCATACGGGTCCAAAATGCAATTTCTCATTCCACCCATAATCCTTGTACATAATCAAGCTTCTAGAGAAGGATTCAACATTTTCAGTAACTTCTTGTATTACATAAAATCTCGCTAGTGCTTTAATGTCGAAATATTCTTCCCAGCCGGTATCGGTTTTATCAGGAACAAAAATGCAACTGTCAGCCCTGTGTATGATATTATGAATGTAGCCATATTGCACTTGGGATAGCACTTCAGGAGAATTTGAGGTAAAAGCAAACCAGTTATTTGTAATGTCATTGTTTTCAAATTGTTCAATTACTACTGGTTTTTTGTCGTCATAACCAATTTCAAGCAGCCATCCACCAGTAGCATTATCGGGGTTGGAATCATTGTCTTGTTGCTCCATGATATCAACCCTTCCACTCTCAACTCTAATTTTCTCGCACAAGAAATATAAGCCCTCATACTCCCCATTGAGCACCAACTCGACTGGTATTTGTCGTGGAGTGTAAGGCATTCCCAATTGACGGCTTAGCTCAAATCCTGTCTCATTACGCAAACGTCCACTCCAATCATCATTGTGAAGAAGTATAAAATGCTTACTCCTATCCAACCCCAAAGGGCTCTGTTTATTTATGAATTTTACCTTGTATGGTTTTTTATACATATAAAACCATGTATAATTGCCACGACCTTTAATCTCAATTTCCAGAGGAGACTCTTGCGAACCTAATGACTCATATCCCTCTATGCCACAATTGTCAAGCCAAAAAGTCCCATTAATATAGTAATCCTTAGTGGATATAGTTTGTGAGCCTTGAGTGTCAATGTAAATTATTGGTAACGTGTGCGATGGAGTTACACAATAGCTCTCTATTGGTCGCCAATAACCATCGCTTATTTCCCCAATATTTAAAGGACAGAACACCCATCCAATAGGATATTGCGCTTCAGGAAGAAAGCTATTCCTCACCTTTGTGTGACGGAAAGTTGGGGACTGGAGACTCAGAGTCTCCAAAAAGTCTTCTATACCTCTTGTGTAAGTTCCTGCTGCTTGGTTGCTGTTAATGAAGCAGTAGCCATCCACATTGTTTACATCGTTCAGCAATTCTACCTTCCACCAGTCCTTGTCTTCTAGTTTCGACATATTATAAACCCTGGTGAGATTATTAGTCTCCACAACAAATTTGATGTTGCTGTATTGCAACTTAGTGTTATCGATATAGTAGGTTCCTGCTTTGAAATCGATAGCAAGACCCTTGACGCTGAAACACGCCATAATCACAAACAAAACAAATGTGAAACCAAAATTCTTTCTCATCTTTAAAATCAAGTTTCGCAAGTAGTTAACTTGCTCACTAGTTTATAGTTTATGGTTTATAGTTTATAGGCTAATCAGTGTAAACTTTTGAAAATTTTGAAAAAATTTCTTCTCTAAACACTAAACTCTAACCTCTAAACTTGAATAAAACTTATAATCAACACTATGTGCCTATTACCTGCTTATACACCTCAAGCGTCTGCTGGGCGATAGTGTCCCAGTTGTAGTTTGTGAGGTCATATTGGCGGTTGTGTTGTGGTCGCTTCATCTTTCTAGACAGGGAGTTAGAGAGCTCATAGATACTGTCAACGGTAAAGAAATCACCAGGCTCCAGCTCGGGAATGCGATTAGCAGGAATGTCGCTCACGAGCACGTCAAGATTATAGCTCATAGCCTCAAGCAAGGATATTGGAAGACCCTCATGGGTTGACGGCAGCACAAACAGAGCTGCATTAGTCAGTACCTGGTTCAGTTTCTCTCCTTTTATAAACCCTGTAAGCACCACATTATCAGTATCTCTCGCTTGTTTCTTGAGTTGTGTGGAGTATTGGTCGTTGTGGTCGCTGTCACCCACGAGCACTAGTTTATAGCCGTTGAATCGAACACGCTGAAAAGCCTCTATGAGCCAGTCAAATCGTTTCTCGGGCACAAAACGCCCCATGGTGATTACATATTTTCCTTTTTCCAGTCCCAGCGACTCAATATAGTCGGTCTTCGTCGATTTTACCGGCTCATTCACTCCATTATAGATGATTGACACATCATTAAAGCGGTTGTGTCGCTTTTTAAGGATATCTACTATCACATGGCTGATGGCTATAATATGGTCGGAGTGTCGTGCCTGAATACGTTCCCCCTTCCGTAGTGCCGACTTAGCCATGCGTCCCCACTTCTGGCGGTCATAGTCAGGTCCATGATTAGTAGATACCACTTTCATTCCCATCATCTTTGCCATGCGAGTGCAAAGTGCAGGGCCTATAGCGTGTATGTGCACTATGTCGGGGTTCAGCCTACGCGCTTTCATCAGCGCAAGAGTGGTGTGAACAAATGCCTCGGTGCTCTTGCGTCGTGGCGCATAGACATCAATAATTTTTACGCCCTTATAGTCGCTTATGCGATTGTCGTCGGTCACATAGCAACTGCGACGTATCAGCGTCACGTCGCATCCCATAGCCACCAGTCGTGGGTACAGCTCCTCGCAGTGTGTTTCCACACCACCCTGTATGCCGGGAATTCCTCGAGTGCCAATGACAACAATCTTCATAGTTCTATTATCTATTATTTTTTGGGGGGGAATATGATTAGAAACTCTCTCTCAGGTCGCCCTGACTGGGGTCTTGACCCACATTGTGCCAGCACTTGTCGAGCACGGCCGGCTTGCCTTGCAGTGAGCGCAGTTTGTTCTTTAACGCCCACTTCGCCGGATGCTTGATATACTTCTTCATCACGGGCGATGCGGTACCCACCATCCAGCAATTCTTCGGGCACTTGCGCACTTTAGCTCTCACAGTCTCGGCTTGCTCGCTGCTCCAAATCGCCATGAAATCGGGGGTGGTGCGTATGTTACCCATCGACTCTTTCCAGTATCTCTCCTCCAATCCATTGCAAGGATATACCTCTCCGTAGGGGTCAATAAAGAAATTTACCATGCCCGCCTCACAGGGTAGCATGCGGCGATTACCCTCGATATAGTTGATGAGGCCCATGTTGAACCACGCCCTGAACCATGACTTGGGGCTGCGCTCCTTAAGTTGCCAGTTCACCAACGTCTCAAAATCGCGGCACACCTGCTCACGGTTGGTTATCACGTTGTCATACTTGTGGAAATAGTAGCTATTGTGGAATGCCGCGGTAGCAAACTCCATGCCCATCTGCTTGCCAAGCTTATAGAGTTCAAGCATGTCGCTGCTGTTGTTGTTGCTTACTGTGCATCCGAAGCCTATGTCTTTCAGCCCCATCTCTTTAAGCGCACGTAAGGTGCGAAGCCCCTTGTCGAAACCTCCCTCACGTCCTCGCAGCTCATCGTTCTTGGCAGCGAGCCCCTCGATGCTGATGCGGATGCCAATATTGGGAAACTTCTTCGCCAAGTCGATAACCCTGTCTTCAAACCATCCGCTGGTGGAGATTACTATGCGCTTAGTCTTCTTGAAGCACACCTCCACTATCTCGTCAATGTCCTCACGCACAAAAGGCTCACCACCCGTCAGGTTGATGAACTTGAGCTGTGGCAGGCACTCCAGCTCTCTCGGCTTGAGCTCCCGCTCCTTTATGGTGGGGTTGTCCCAGATGTTGCACATCTTGCAGCGCATGGGGCAACGGTAAGTCAATATGATAGAAGCGTCGGTCGGCTTTATTATTGTCATGAAAATTGTGTACTATATCTACAATAAAACGAAAAAAACGTAGTGTTATTGTGTAAAAATGCTAGCTTAGTCCAAACAGGAATTTTGTCACTGCGTTACGCTTTAAAACAAAGTGGTGAATCAGTATCGGCAAAACAACCGCTAAAGCTATGGTTATTACTGCTTGCGTAGTGAAATCATCAAACAAAGGCACCTTTTCAAAAAAAGACTTTGAAAAACCCTCTATTGAAGTGTGGAAGAGATATATGACATAAACCGAAGGGGCCAGCACCACACAGGAGCGTGCAAGCAAAGGCAAATATCTCTCGCAATTGTGGCATAATGTCATTATTGCAACTATGCCTAAGTACGCAAGCAGCCTATACATGAACATCGAGTCTTGGTGATGAACATAATAGGCTTCACAGCCAATGAACGTGAGCAGTATGACTATTGTTGGCACGACACCGATTTTTATTAAGCCTGGAACATAATCGGCAATCACCACTCCTGTCATGAAATAAACCATCATCTCTTGGACTTGTCGAAGACAAAAGACATCAATGCCACATGAAGGTAGAAAAGAGACGATGAAACTCAATCCAAATAACACTAGTCTTGCTACCTTTGTTTTGAAAAAAAACACCACAACAAACATCACAAATAGGGCTATTATGAACCATAAGAAATATCCAGCCTCAGGAAGATAAAACATCTTCAGGTATGACAATGCCGTCACAGGGTGGTCAACCCTCACCCCACCTTGCGACAACAGCTTGATGGTAATGATAATTGCCGAAGTGACAAAATAGGGAATTGCCAGACGTTTGATTTTCTTTATGATGAAGGATGTGAAAGTTTCTTCCTTTTGTATGTTGATATAGAGATATCCACTGATGAACAAGAAGACTGGCATGTGAAATGTGTAAATCACCTTCAGCATATTAGTGTAACATAAAGGAGCATCACTAGGGTCGTAATGACCAATCACAACAAGAATTATACACACTATCCTGGCTATGTCGAGCGTGGCGATGCGTTTGTGAGGAGATTTATTCAGAACCGGGACCATAGATTTTTTCAATTTGCATCAAGTGTTTTTGTTCTGAAAAACGTGATAGGGCAACGTTCTTTATAACATCATAGTTCCACCGTGCGGTGAATGCTGAAGTGATGGCTTGTGACAACTCCCCTTTGTCGCCCGAAAGAAATGTGATGCCGCTATCGTCGTTAAGCAACTCAGGAATGCCACCAATGCGTGCCCCCACTACCGGGGTGCCGGCGCAGAGCGACTCGATGACACCTAGCGGGTTGTTGTCGTAGCACTGGCTAGGCATTACCGAGAATCGTGCCCTGCTGAGCAACTTTGCCACTTGACTTGCGGTTTGGTATCCTAAAAACTCTATGTTTGAAACAGTGGAATACTGTTGCTGAAGTTGACTAAACAGTGGTCCGTCGCCAGCTATTTTGAGCTTATAGGGCAACCGGGCTGCCACCTCGAGCAGTGTTTCCACGCCTTTCTCGTGCGAGAGCCGCCCCACATACACATAATAGTCTTCGCGCTCCAAGTCCAGAGCATTGAACAGTTGCAGCTTCTCGGGGTCGATGTGGTTGCACACCACATGAAGCTTGCTCTCGTCAAAGCCGTCTTTGCTCATCTTGCTTGCCATGAACTGGCTGGGGCAGATGAAAGCATCGGTAACCTCATCTAGCTTATAGCGGTTCCACTTGCGAGCTTCAAGAAAAGCCATAGCACTGGCGGCGAAGCTGCCTTTCATGCATCGCGTTTTGAGCACCGACATCTTGCTGTGGCCTATGCACCGCTCGCAAGGCTTGGCATCAAGCAGGCACGAATAGGAGGGGCACACGAGTTTGTAGTCATGCAGTGTCCACACCACCCGGCAGTCACGCTGCTTTGCAAGTCGTGCCACCACCGGCGAGAGATAGGAGTGGATATTGTGCAGATGCACGATATCGGGCTTGAAATCGTCAAGCATGCGGCAGAACGAACGCTTGATGTCGCCCCACCCCATTATGCGCTTCAATGCCTTGAACTTAGCAGAAGCTCCACCTGTCATATCCACCTGCGACGCATAGTAGGCGTTCCATCCCGAGTCAATGTTGTCGGGGTAGTGCATAGCAAATACCGCCACGTCGTGACCCTGCCGCTTGAGCAGCCGCTCAAGGTTCATCGCCACGATGCAGTCACCACCACGAGGGTAGTAGAACTTGTTTACTATGAGAACACGTTTCTTGTGCATATTTCTAAAAAAGCGTGCAAAATTACATTTTTTTTCTCTTTACTGAAAGAGAAATGTTCACTAATTAATCATTAATATCAGAAAAGAGTCATATTTGAAAGATTTTTTATTACTTTTGCAATTGGAAATGGAGAATAAGGCATTGAAAATATTATTTATTCCTAATTGGAAGGTAGCGCATCTCAAGAAAGATGACACAGCATTACAGGCACCTGATAAATATGTGACCGGGATGCCCTACTGGTTTTTCAAGCATTTTAAAGGACAGCCCACTGTAGATGTTCTCGATATAGGACAAGAAAACTGGTGGCGCAAGGTAGAGCACAAGATAAAGTTCTACATTTACCAGCCAATCAAAGCTTTCTTGCGCCGCAACAACTACGACGTTGTAATGTCACACGGCGCACAGAGCGGACTTGTTTACGAACTATTGGCATCTTTTGCCCGCAAGAGACCGCTGCATGTGATGTTTGACATTGGAGGCCTTAATGGTGCCAGAATTAACAAATATGAGACACCGCTCATAAAATTTGCCCTACGCAAGTCGCCGATTATTATAGTCCACGCCTCTCGCCAGCTGGAGTTTTACAAAGAGTATTACCCCACCCTTTATGAGAAAGCGCATTTTGTGCCCTTTGGCACCGATTTTGAGTACTTCAACGCGCAATGCACAATGCCCAATGCACGATTAACTAGAGAGTGTTGCGAAAAGCTACTGCTGAGTGTTGGCTATGCCAAGCGCGACTACCACACGCTTTGCGAGGCGTGGAAACGTTCAGATGTGGGGAACTATAAACTTAAAATTGTGGGCAACGACAGTCTCTCCATGCAATATAAAGACTGCCCGAGCATTGAGTTCTCCAGCAGAATACCAATTGCCGACCTGATGACCCTCACCAGCTGCGCCGCCGCTGTGGTGGTGCCTCTGCCCGAATATTGCTATTCCTACGGCCAGATGACCATCTTACAGTCGATGGCTATGGGCAAGCCCATGATTGTGACTCGCACCACCAGTACCTGCGACTATATTGACGATGCCAGTGGAGTGATAACTGTTGAACCTGAGGACATTAATGCAATGTCCCAAGCCATAGAGAAGATGTGCTCATTGAGCGCAGACGGATTGAAACAGATGGGCGAGTCGAACCAAGTCCATGTAAAATCGCATTTCAACGAAAAACAGATGGCAGAAAAGATTGAAGACATAATCACAAAATATATACATAAATGAAAAATGTGACTAAAATATTTATGATTGTTGCCGCTCTTGCACTCACTTTCAATTGTGTGGAAGCGCGCACTATCGAGATAAAAATGAGCCAATGCCCTAAGCCTCTTCTAGAAAATGTGAGAAAAATAGTCTCTCAGGCCAGCACTAACGATGAGGTCGTCTTGAATTTTGACAAAGCAGGCACCTATGAGATTGACGGGTCAATTAAGATTCCATGTAATGCCAAAATAATAGGTATAGACTCTAAGTCAACAAAGGTGGTTGTGAAAGAGGGATTCTCTAATGGCAAGAGTAAGATGATTGATGACACTTTCTTTAAGATTGTGGGGAATTCCAGCCACAAAGTCAGGACTGAAGTTCGTGACATCAGTTTTGTACTCGCCAGTCACAAAGGGACCCTTTGGCAAACAGTCCCAAAGCACATTGTAAAGGTCAACTATGGTGATGGCATAACAGTCGATAATGTGTCTTTTTATTCTACTGATGCCGTTATTACCCATTTAGATTTGCGTCAATGTTCAAATGTCATTGTGGAAAATTGCCTTTTCGAAAATTATAACAACTGTCGCGAAGGTGGATGCCTATGGTCTAGAGGCAATCAGCGCAACATTGTTGTCAGAAACAACGTTTTCAGGAAATATGGTAATGATGAGGCCTTAGGTTTTTGGGGAGGTAACGAACCCTATAATGTCGAGATGAAAAACATTCTTGTTGATAACAATAAGTTTTATTACGAGAACAAAACAAAGTGCAAGACAAAATTTCCAGTAAATGTGTTAATCGCTTTTTGTCATTATGAAACACAGAACACGAAATATGAGTGTTATCTCGACAGCATTATGGTTAGAAACAATTATATTGAAATGAAAGAGGAGGTAATACGTGATATAAAACTTATTTTAGACAAATTAGCAAAAGTCGGTTATATCGAAATTTCAAACAACAATATAAATAACACTTCCAGATGCTCTTCTAATGGTTCATATATGATGGACTTTGAGATAAGATGCGCCGAGCAAATAACAACGCCTATCATAATCAAGGACAATCATGTAAAAAGTGAGTGTGAAATATTATGGGACGGTAAAAACAGTGGATATTCTTTTGTTTGGGTATCAAGTTCTTATTTAAAAATATCTAATAACATAATAGAGAGTGAATACCCTATCGCACTCATAAATTGCAAAGGAGGTGAAATAAAGGTTAACCTTGATAACAACAATGTATCAAAACTATGTAATACAGCCATTGTTTCTTCATCAACAAAGATTACGAAAGCCACAATTCACGCCTCTAACAATACATTTACAGGCGATACCCGCATTTATTGCCGTAATGTCAACTCTATAGATTTTGATTTTAGAAACAATGTTTTCAATAGTTCTGATTATCATTTCTTCATGCAGGAATCGGCTCCTACCGGTGCGGTTGTATTTAACGGCAACACCGTTAATGCTTTGCAAGGTAAAGGCACAATGCTTGCAAATTACACTGGTTCATCCTATAAATTCACCCAACTACAGGTTTCAAACAATATTTTCAATGGTCTGTCGAAAAAGGAAATTGAAGATTCATTCAAGAACTCAGATAAGAAAACTATAAATAATAATATTTATCGCAAATAATTATACTTAAGTTTCTAAAGTAAAAAAAGCATAGTTGAAATTTTGCAAAGTCACTGATT
>CALDIG010000151.1 GCA_937904375.1 uncultured Prevotellaceae bacterium | reverse complement strand
TTGGGATCCATGCCAGGGTGCCAAGAGCTACACTGTGAGAGTTTACCCGTCGGAGACTCAAGAGGGCTTGGTGTTCCGTGACAAATTCTCAAATTGCAGTGCCGGCAACGCCCTTGACGTTGAATATTCAGATGACAATTATGACTACTTCTCACTCAACGGTCATGCCGACCACAATGGCTGGTCGGGCCGCAGTGTGCAAACTACCGATGGTGGAGTCGTGATTAATAATGATGGGTATCTTTATCTGTCGGGTTCATTGTCTGATTTCAAGATTTATCGTTACGTAAAGAATTATACAATTAAATTCAAGGCAAAACCTTATGGTAACGACACCGATTGCAAGCTGAGATTCACCAGCGGCGGCAATGAGATGATAATAGATGTGACGGAACCTGAGAGGTATTACACCATGGTAGTCGAGAGGGATTTCCCCAATTATTATTCGATTTTATATCCGGGCTTCATGTTCCAGAACATGACCTATGAGGAAGGTAACAATCGTGTTGAGATAAGCGATTTCAAGGTTTATTTTGGCGACTACAGCGACTCCTCGGATGCTCAACCCAGGTATATACGACCCGACTGGCAGGGCGACACCACTCTCGTTTATAATATTCCTGCCGACAGCACCAGCTTCCGTTTTGGTAAATATATCAATGAGGAAGGTAATGAACAGATCGATATGTCTATCAGTCTCTTGGATTATGCCTACTATTTTTACGATGTTCAGGCAGTATATTACGATGGTCAGGAGAGTGACTGGTCTAACCAGATTCCCATCTGCATAAAGCCTTGGCCCGAAGGCCTTTTCCTTGAGGACACCGATGACGATGACCCCGTGGTAGTGCCTGTTCTTGGCGACGTGAACGGCGACGGCTCAGTTAATACCACCGACATTACTGTTCTCTACAACTACCTGCTTAACGGAGATACAGAAAACATGGTCAACGGTGACCAAGACGGCGACGGAGTGATTACCACAACCGATGTTACCGTTGTTTATAATGTGCTGCTGGGCGTATAATCACCCACTAATACAATATTTCAAGAGCCGCTTCACTACAATGGAGCGGCTCTTGGTGTATTCACTCCCTAAGTCCTCTATAAAAGCACACGAATTAAATGTGTTTTAACTAATTTAATGTCTTTAAAATCAATTTGTTGATTTTGTGTGTTTTTGTTGTTTTTGAATAAAATGCCCTCGCTCGGCAAGCATTAAGCTGTAGGGTCAAGGCATGTCCTGACCGCCGTCTCGCCGCAACACTGACACGGCATGCCGTGTCCTTACAATCGCATTTTTATTGTAGAGTGCAACGACCAGAAGCGACGGTTAATCATCTAATTACAAACAATTTTAGTGAATATCCGTGAAAAATAGTGGTTGTATTGTTGCATATTACCATAATTGTTAGTAACTTTGACGGCTTTTTAGAGAAATATAAAACAACAATATCTATATTATAAAAATTTCCATTAATGAAAAAGCTTTTATCATTATTCACAGTCATGGCATTTGCTTTGCCATTGCTGGCGGCTGGCACTGCCAGTGACGCTTATCTGAACGTCTCGAAGTATGCCACAATCGACGAGGCGGGAGCTACTGTCGATGGCATGGAGACCATCTACAAGTACACTGAAGTCCCCGGAGGTTATTGGCTCACACTATCAAATTATGGTGTGATGAAAACCGACGCGACCCAGAACTGGTTCACCAACGAAGTGACAGATTGCGACACTGGCACTCAGTACACCACTCCTTGGACTACTACCGATGTTTTCCTGGGTCCTGCTGCCTATTTCGGAAACAACACTGCCTATTCGGCAAAGTTCAAGCAGCCTACTAAGACCCAGTGCTTCTATGTGACATTCTGCACACAAGTCAAGCAGTATGCCTACAGCCGCAGCACATCGTCCTACTATCTGCTGAAGATGGAGATCTATGAGTGCGCCCTCAATGCCGATGGTTCAATCACCGATGGCACCACTCCTATAGAGACCGTAACTAACACCACTTCGGGCGTCGAGGTGCTTTCTTCAAGCGAGCTAGACCCCGAGAAGATTTACAAGGTTGTGATTTCTAACTCCTACTCTTATCTCTATGAGATAGGGTTCAAGACCCCAGGCGTGTTTGACGGAGAGATTGTTGCTCCTGTTGCTTACGACGTTACCGACCTCACTACTCATCCCACTTATGAGGGTTCTCAAGACATTATTTCAGAGGCCTTTACATGCCATTGGGATCCATGCCAGGGTGCCAAGAGCTACACTGTGAGAGTTTACCCGTCGGAGGATCAAGAAGGCCTGATGTACCGCGAGAAATTCACAAATTGTGCTGCCGGTGACGTATATGAGGATTATGAAAACATTGACGGCACCAACAATGAAGGCTGGACTGGCTGCAACATCCAAGGATCTGGCGGTGGTGTGGTGATTGATAATAATGGCAGTCTGTATTCGCCAATGACTGGTATCCCAATTTATCGTTTCGTGAAGAATTTCACTGTTAAATTCAAGGCCAACGCCTACGGTAACGACACTGACTGCAAACTCAGGTTCGCTAACGGCAACAATGAAATGATAATAGATTTAGATTCAGAGCCTAAGTATTATACTATGGTAATAGAAAGGGAATTCCCCAACTATTATTCTCGCTTGATGTCGTCCTATGTATTCCAGAATATGAGCGACCCCGAGGATGGTGCTAGCCATCGCATTGAGGTTAGCGATTTCAAGGTTTATTTTGGCGATTACAGCGAGCCACGTAATGTGCATTCTCCCAAGTATATTCGTCCCGCTTGGAGTGGCGACACCACCTTCGTTTATAACATTCAAGCCGACAGCACCAGCTTCCGTTTTGGTAAATATATCAATGAGGAAGGCAATGAGCAGATTGATATGTCAATTGCAATCATGGACTTCGCCATCTATTACTATGATGTGCAGGCAGTATATTACGACGGTCAGGAGAGCGAATGGTCTAACCAGATTCCCATCATCATCAAGCCCTGGCCCGAGAACTTCTTCCTTGAGGATGACGCCGATGATAATCCCATTGTAGTTACCGTTCCTGGCGACGTGAACGGCGACGGCGATGTTAACACCGTGGATATAACCGTTCTCTATAACTATATCCTCAATGGAGACACCGAGGGCATGGTGAACGGCGACCAAGACGGCGACGGATCGATTACCACAACCGATGTTACCGTTGTCTATAATATCTTATTGGGCGATAGTTAATAACCCCATCGCATCACACAAAGAGTCGTCACAAAAAGAGGTGACGGCTCTTTTTTGCGTTAAAAATGTTGTTAAAGTGAATAATAATACCTAACTTTGGCAACTTTTTATGACCAATTAAGCAAATATTTATAAAACAACTATTTTTTAAAAACACACCATTAATGAAAAAACTTTTATCTCTACTGACTGTCGTTATGGTTGCTATGCAACTGATGGCAGCGCCTGTTGATGTGACAACAGCTAAGACTAAGGCCGAGCAGTACCTGGCACAAAAGGTATATGCAGGCAAGACTATGGCTCCCAAAGCCACTGAAGCAACTCTGATCAAGACCGAGATGGGCGAGAAAGCTCAGACTCCAGTTTATTACATCTTCAACACAGCTACCACCTTCGTGATTGTGTCGGGTGACGACCGTGCCGAGGAAATCCTCGCCATTGGCGACAAGCCCCTCAACCTCGACCGCATCCCCCAAAACATGCAGGTGTTGCTCGACCAGTACAAAGAACAACTCGACTGGCTGCTCACCAACCCCGACGTGAAGGTTGACAAACCCGTTGCCGTGAAGTCGCCAAAACTCAAGGCCAAAGCCGTTGGTCCACTGATGACGGCGCTCTGGGACCAGGAAGCTCCCTACAACAACCTGTGCAAGTTCACCTATAGCGGCACCACCTACACCTGCTTGACAGGTTGCCCCGCCACTTCGGCGTCGATGGTGCTTTATTACTGGAAATATCCCACTGGACCAGTAGGACCGGTACCCGCCTACACCTCTACTCTCGACATTGGCGGTGGCGGTTACTGGGGCAACGAGGTGAACTTCACCTATGCCGCACTGCCACAAGTGACCTTCGACTGGGACAATATGCTTGACGACTACACCAGCGGCTCCGCCCTCGGATATACCACCGAGCAGGGCAATGCCGTGGCTACCCTCATGCGCTATGTGGGTCAGGCCGAGGAGATGATGTATGGCGTTAATGGCAGTGGCATCTACACCAGCGCTGCACAGATTGTCGCCGACATGTACATAAGCTTTGGTTATGACGAGACCACTACACGCCTGGTGCATAAGTCGGAATATACCGAAGCGTCGTGGGCACAGCTCCTGCAAGAGGAGATTGCCGAGGGACGCCCAGTGGTGTTTATGGCGGTCGACAGCTATAATGGCGGTCATGCCTTCAACGTTGACGGCTACGACTCTAGCCTCAACAAGTATCACGTGAACTTCGGCTGGAGCGGCGACGGCAACAACTGGTATGCCATGAACGCCTTCTCTTACGGTGGTTACACCTTCAACAGCGACCAGCAGATGATTATCGGCATCCAGCCTCCTATGGGCGTGATTAAAACCACCCCCAGTGAGGTGAACTTCAATGGTTTTGCCGGCGAGACCTATACCCAGATTGTGAAAGTTCAGGCTCGCAACCTCGAGAGCAATGTTGATATTGCGCTTACTGGCGACAATGTTTATAGCATTAGCCACACCACCATCACAGCCGCCGAGGCAGCCAATGGTGTTGATGTAGTGGTGACCTACGCTCCCGCCGAGGCTGGCAACACCAGCGCCACTATCACACTCTCGTGTGCCGATGAGGATGTGGAGACCGTTACCGTGCCCATCACCGGTGTGGCAATGCCACGAGTGCCCACCATCCTTGTGGAGCCCGCATCGCTTGACTACAGCGCTGCGCTGTCGAAGCCAATGACCAAGACCATCACCTTGACTGGCGCTTTCTTGACCAACGACGTGACAGTGACGCTCACCGACAACAATGGCGTGTTCACTGTTACCCCAACCACAATATCTCAAAACAGCACTGATGTGAACACTCCTGTTGCCGTAGCGGTGACCTTCGACTCGCCTGTAGAGGGTGACTTCTCGGGCACTGTGACCTTTGCCAGCGAGGGTGCCGAGACTAAGACGGTAACGCTCACTGGTAGAGCACGAGACGGTGGAGCGGCTACCGACCCATATCTCGACATCGCCCAGTATGAGACTATCGACGAGGCAGGTGCCACAGTAAGCGGCATGAGCGCTATCTACAAATACACCGAGTATGAAGACGAGGAGTGCGCTTGGCTCACAGTATCTAACTATGGCGCATCAAAAGCCGATGCTAACCAAAACTGGCTTGAGACCTCATCGCTGTCGCAATACAACAATTCGTGGGATGCGACAGATATATTCCCTGGCGATGACGCCTACTTCGGCTCCAATCAGGGTTATTCGATTTATGGCAGCGGCAGCCAGACGTTCTATGTGACCAACTGCTCGCAGGTGAAGGCCTACGTTAAGGGTGGCAGTTACTCAAGCTCCAGCGCGTCGTTGTCGATATATGAGTGTACCCTCAATGCCGATGGCTCGCTTACTGCATCAACTTCAGCGGTCAGCACCGTGCAAGGCAGCAATGGCGTGATCACCTCGGCCGAGCTTGACGACAGCAAGATTTATAAGGTGGAAATTGCCGGAGGCGGCTCTTATCCTGACCTCTTGGAGGTGGGCTTCAAGACCGAGATTAATTCACTCGAGGTTCCTGTGGCTACCGCTGCCGCCGACATTACCGACAACAGCTTCGTCGCCAACTGGACCGCTTGCGAGGGTGCAACGAGCTACATCCTGCGCGTGATGCCTAAGAACTACGACATCCTCACTGAGGGATTCTCGAAGTTCACCAAGACTGGCGCTCAAGACATCGGCTCCAAGCTCGATGATTATATGGACAATGCCGGCTGGACTGGCTCTAAGGTTTATGAGGCAGTAGGTGGCGCACGCTTGGGCACCGGCTCTTCGGTTGGCTCGATGACATCTCCCGCTATCGACCTTAGCGCGAGCGAAGGCAAGCTCACCGTGAAATTCAAGGCTCAAGCCTTCAATAACGACACCGACTGCGAACTCAAGGTGTCATGTGGCGACGCTAGCGAGACAGTGACAGTGCCCGACAACACCGAGGCAGCCTACACCGTGGTGCTCGACTGCAACGCTGCCGCCGGTCAGACTATCACCTTCGAGACCACTGCCAAGAGCAAGCGCGTGATACTCACTAGTATGCACATTCAGGATGGCGACCATAGCACTGCTACCCTCAACGCTATCGATGAGGACGGCATCACCATCACCGGCATCACCGCCAATAGCTACAAGGTTACCGACCTGCTGCCAGCTACTACCTATCTCTATAACGTTAAGGCGGTATATGGTGCTAAGCAAACCAAGTGGTCTAACATCATCAGTGTCACTACCCTTGCATCTGGTTCACACCTCTATGGCGACGTGAACTGCGACGGAGAGGTCACAACTATTGACATCACTTGCCTCTACAACTACTTGCTCAACGGCGACACCACCTATCTCGCCACTAGCGACGTGGACGGCGACGGAGTAGTAACAACAGTTGACATCACTTGCATCTATAATATCCTGCTGGGAGATTGATAAATGCATAATTCATAATGCACAATTTAGCGCCCTTCGGGGCGCTTTTTTGTGTACGACGGGCATGTTATACATCTGTGGTGAAAGTCCACTCGG
>CALDIG010000150.1 GCA_937904375.1 uncultured Prevotellaceae bacterium | reverse complement strand
GTGCCGTCGATGGTGATGGTGGGCGCGTCGTTGCGCTCGAGCCACTTGCTGCCTGTAGCGAGGAGGCTGTAAACGGCATCGGCAGCTAGGCTGCTCGAGCCCCAGTCGTTGGTCTGCTTCATCAGCAGCATCCACTTGCGAATTTGGTCAATCTCGGCGGTGCGTGGGTCCACCTCGTTCATCGCTTGCAGGATGGTGGATGTCACAGCCACCTTGTCGAGGTAGCGCCAACCAGCCTGCACGTTGTCCCAGTACATTCCCATCTCAGGCTTGTTGAGTGAGAACTGTCTAATCGACTCAACGATGTTCTTGGCAACCTTCTGGTAGTTGTTGCGATTGAGCGTAATAGCATAGAACGCCTTGTTGCCCAGCGAAGTGCCCTTCCAGTCCTTGGTCATCGCCTTGAGGCAGTTCTTGAGCATCTTCTCGTTCTCACCAGTAACAGAGAACTCAGGATAGAGCGTGCGAACATACACATAGTCGCTGAAACCACTGTGGTTGTTCTTGTTATACTTGAGATGCTCCTTGTAAACACGCAGGTACTCCTTGTCGAAGTAAACTATCGCACGTTTCACCATAGCATTGATGTCGGCATCGTCCTTGAGATAGCCCAAGTGACGCAGCTCGCCGATAAGCTCAAGCACGGTCTCGGTGGTGTAGAGCGACGATTGGCAATTTGGATACAGATACCAAGTGAAGCCGCCGTCAGCCATCTGCAGGCGTTGCAGCCCCTCGACGATGCGATTGTGCTCGGCAGCCATCAGTTCTTCGTCAAACAGCTCATTCAGGCGCGACATGCGCAGCGTCTGGCGGTCTGCCTCGTTTATCCAGGGCGAAGCGAGCAATGTGCCAATCTTGAGGTCGCTGTTGCGAGCGAGCATCGACACGAGGGTAGAGTCTTGCTCGTTGACCTTCCAGTAGTCGACCGCCTCCTTGATATTTGGCTGCGACTTGGCGATGCCCTGTGCTAGTGTCACGGCAAAGAGGCTATGAGCTATCGAAGTTGCGACTTTGTAGTTATCGTTGAAGATAGTGGGCAATGCCTGAACGCAGTACCACACGGGGTTGTCGCAGTACTCAAGTGTCACGCGTGCATCCTTAGCAAACTGTGGCAGCTGTGTGGTGAACGATGGCGTAGCGGCATCCATGTAGAACGGCTGCGTCTCAATCACTGGCGAGATGGCCTGGAGCACAGGAATCATCACCTGCTCACCGTCGCCAAAGTTGCCAGTGGCAGCCTTCACGCGGAAACCAACGAAAGGAATTGTGTCGGGAACATCCCAGTCAATCTTGAGGGTGTTGGTGCCATTAGGCGCGATGTTCTCGTTAAAGTTCTTGCGCATGATAACCTCATCGGTGCGTGGGTTGAACAGCTCGATGATTGCGTCGCATGGCAGAGCATTGTCGGTAGAGTTCTGCAGACTTGCCGCCAGCTGGGCCTTGTCGCCCTGGCGCAAGAAGCGTGGCAGGCTCGACTTCACCATCACTGGTTTGTTGGTGAGCACTTCCTTGCTGAGCTTGTCGGTGTTGAGATTGTTGTTGTAGGCAATCGCCTGCATAATCCAAGTGGTGTTGAAGTTCGGAGCCTGAAACTCAAGTGAAACATTGCCGTTAGCATCGCTCACGAGCATAGGTTTCCACAGTGCCACCTTCACGTCGCTCTCACGCACCTGCACTTTCTCCAGGTTAGCCTCGTTGACATTAACCTGTGCTGACCCTGTCTCGGCAGTCATCACCACCTCTTCGAGCATTGCACCATCGGACGTGTCCATCATGCTGGCATTCTTTGCCACAGGAGCCATCTCTGGTTCGGGAATAGCTGCATCATAGAGCACCATGCCACGACCTGCGCCAAGCATGTTATATCTATAATTCTCAAAGAAACTCTCGTCATAGGTATTGAACTCAGCAATCGAGGCGCTATTGGTTCTTAGGCTGCCATGACTCCAAGAAGGATTGTTGTAGATATTTCCAGAAAGATGGTTCTCATCGAAGCGAAACACCCTGTAACGACGGATGTAAGGGCTGAACGACCAGTTGTTTGGACTGATGTCGTTGATGGCCTTATCCATCATCTCTAGAACCATTGCACCAGTTTGCGGCTTGTCGTTCTCATCAACGAGGGTGAACGACCATTTTTCATTCTCACCCGAGAGGAGCTTGTCGCGGAAAGAATTGACTTTCACCTTGAGTGCTTTAGCCTTGACATTGCTATTCATGCGCAGTTCTTCGGTATAAACCTCGTTGTTTGCCACGCTATAGAATTGAATGTTGAGGTAGCCACCAGGAGTGTCAGGCAAAGCAATGGCAAAGTCGTTGATGCCCTGCTTCATCTTTATCCATCCCTGCTTCTCCACTTTCTCTGCCGAAGAGGCTATGTAGTAGATGTAAGCTTCGAGAGTGCCAGTACCAATGGTGATGTGCGCCACATTCTTGTCATCTACACTGCGTCCGTCATCGGGCATCCACATTGGCGAGTCTTTTACCGGGCTTGTCTTCTCACCCTTGCGATAGAGTGTCACGAAGCAAGAGGTTGTCTCGCTGTCGCCAAGCATATTAGCAGTGACTTTGTATTTCCCTGAAGGGAGTTTTGTGAGATCTACCACCGGATTCTCGCTGTTGATGTTGCCCGAAGCCACCACATTGTTGTTATCATCTTCAACTTTGTAATAGCACTCCACGCCTTTCTCGTTCTCGTCGGTGCTGTTGAAGGTCAGCGGCAAGTCAATAGGTTTCACGTTATTGAAATCCATGTTTCCCGAGAGTTCAATACCTCTTCTGTCGCCAATAATGAAACAATGGCTTCCCTCCTGCGACTCACCTGCCTCGCTGGTACACTGTGCATCGAGCACATAATTATAATGGTAATACCTCGCTTCATTCTCCTTGAAGCTTGATGCAGACAGTTCCAGTGTGAACTCACCCTTCTCGTTAGTTGTCATCACAGTGTCAATCACATTCTCGCCACGGGTTGTTGACCACCGCCACCACCAGCTCCACTCATTGCGGTAGAGACGCAACTTAACCTCGGCGTTTGGCACCGGCACACCGCTATAGGTAAGTGCCTTGCCGTTGATTTTCACTGGCTGGTTGCGTGTGAACACCTGGCGTGCATCGGGGAATGACACGGTAAACGTGGGAGCCTTGTACTCACTCACGTTGAACGAATAGGAATTGAGATACTCTCTGTAGTTCTCGCCAGTTCTGAAATCAAGTGAGAAACGTCCGTTCATGCGGTCGGTAGGAATCTTGAACTCACCTTGAACACGACCATAGGCATCGCTCTCGGTCTCTAGCGTGTCAACCGACTTATGGTTGGAGTCATAGAGAATCACTCTCACCTTCTTGCCTTCGAGAGGACTCATCTCTTTGCTGGTGATGATATGTAGGATAGCGGCAAACTTCATTGTCTCTCCCGGGCGATAGATGTTGAGGTCGGTGAACACCCGTGCAGTGACGTTGCTGTAAGACTCTCCGCTTTCAAAAGGACGAACATCTATAGCTGGACTATACTTGTCGTCGCCTTTTGTCGCTGTCACTTTGTGACTGTAATATTTCTTGTCTTTGGGCAGAACCGAACTGCCATCCTTGTCGGTAACAGCCGAGGTCTTATCCTTTTTGTTATTATAACTGCTTCTGATATCAAGGTTCACGTCTTGCTGTGGAGCACCCGAACGGGTATCAACGGCAAACACCTTGTCGTCAAAGCCCTCGCCGCCAGCACTGAACATGGTGAGATTGTGAACGATAACTGCGTCATAAGTCCTTACATCACCATCAATAATCTCTTCACCTTCACGATTGGTAAAGGCACCCACAATCAGATACCTGCCAAAAGGCAGCGGCGGCACTTCCTCTTTCACCTCTTTGCTGAATGGCACCACTCCAGTGCTATGCAGCTTGTGAGTACGAACTAGCTCCAAGTCTTTGAGAGTGAATTTCTTGCTTGAACTCCTATCCAACTCGTCGAACACTATGTCGGGGAAACGGTAGATGCGCACTTCAGCGTCGTTCACATTTTTGAAGTTTGCTCTTATCTTGATGGAATCGCTATTGCTTAAGTGCTTATCAAAATGTAAACCAACACTTTGCTTCTCAATGTCATAGATTTTATTCTGAACCGCGGGAGTATAATAGGAATTTGGGAAACGGGCTACATATTCCTTAAGGTCGTTATAATGTTCTGTAGCATAGCAGTTGAGCAGGAACAAGGCACTGTGCTCGTTGTCCTTATATTTCTCGTACTCGGCAAAATCGTCGTGGATGGCGTCGGTCTCGGTGGCGGCATACATCCACTCTGGGGTACCCACTTGGCACGAGTTGAGCCAGCGTTGGTCCATCTCTTTCTCAAAGGCGTCATCATTCACCAGTCCCTTGCAATGCAGACACAATGCCTGGAACAATGTGGGCACATACACCGCACCCATCTCATCGCCCTCGACAAAAATCTTGTTGTAGTTGCCTATGGGACACGTCTTGAGATACTGCTCATCGGTGAGGGCGGCACGCACCAGCTCTTTGATCTTGGCATTTAACTGATTGTTGTCCCACTCGGTGTAGTCGGCGGGCAGCGGGTCGTCTTTGGGGTTCTCGCGGTCATAGACGGTGTAGGCGTCGCGGTAGCTCTTAAACACGGCGGCCTCAAGAAAGTTGAGCAGAGCCTTGTAATCGGCTCGCTGCTCTTTTTTCTTCACGTCCTCGATTTGAGTGATGATGGTGTCCATCGTCTCCTGCGAGATTTTGGCCTTGGCAATCGAGTAGCGCACGAGGGCATCGACCATCATCTGGCCGTCGCCGCTGCGCTGCGCCTTCTTCAGTTGCGCTAGCGCATCTTTGCTCACCTGCTGCGGATAGTCGAAGTCAGGCTCTTCCTGTCCCTTTGCGTTGAATGAAAATAATCCCATAATGGTGAGGATTAAAAAAAATCTTGATAAAAAATGGTGCATAACTATAAGTATTTTGATGATTTTCTCTCCTTAAAGCACTATATATTACAATAACGTGGCAAAATGGTTAATATTTTACATTTTTTGACTATTATATATATTAAAAGTTTAATCAAGGGATAGTTTAGAGTGGAGATTGGAGCGATAACCGATTACTGATTCTCGATCTTCGATTCCCGATAACCGATTTCCTTGTTAACATCTTGTTGATAAAAGTGGGTGGAAAAATTGTTGCACTAAGAAATATGTGTTCTATCTTTGCAGTCGCAAATCAAATGAGCTTACAAGCTGACAAGGAACAAGCTAACGAGACAATTGTAGTTTATGGTCGTTTGATACAGCTACCCCCACGCAGCAAGTGTCGGCTTCGCCGAGAAATTGAACAAAATTTTAGATAAAATGCTCACGCTCGCAAGGCTTAGTGCAAGCTAGTGCCCTTCGGGCAGAAATCTATCAAATCTAGAACAAATCAAACAAATAATTTTTGAAAGATTTGGAACGATTTGTAAGATTTCTCGCCGCTAGGCGACTCGCTTAATCGCATTTTTCTAGTCGTTTGACTATACTTTTGTCTCGTTAGCTTGTCAGCTCGTTAGCTCGTCAGCTAAAAACTGAAAACTATAAACGAAAAACTTATGGAATTTGAAACCGGCAAAACATCAAAGAACCGCAACTACAATAGAAAGAGACCTCAGCACGAGAGCGAGGTGCTGAGCGAGTTGGGCAAGACACAGCCTCAGGACATAGCCATCGAGGAGGCTGTGCTGGGGGCGCTGATGCTCGAGAAAGATGCATATTCGGTGGTGAGCGACATACTCAAGCCCGAGTGCTTCTATGACTACGCCAACCAGCTAATTTTCGAAGCCATCGTGGCGCTGGGCGTGAAACAGCGTCCCATCGATATGCTCACGGTCACCGAGCAGCTGCGTCTTGACGGTCATCTCGAGGAAGCGGGAGGAGCGATAAGAATCTCGGACCTTACCGGACGTGTGTCGAGTGCCGCCAACATCGAGTATCATGCCCGCATCGTGGCGCAGAAATATCTCGCCCGCGAGCTAATCAGCTTCAGCTCCAACATCTCCACACTAGCCTTCGACGACTCCATCGATGTCTATGACCTGATGCAGGAGGCGGAGGGCAAGCTATTCGAGCTGTCGAAAAACACTCTAAAACGCGATGTCATCCAAATCGACCCCATCATCAGCGACGCCATCAAGAAGATTCAGGACGCCAGCAACCGCAAGAGCGGCTTGAGCGGTCTCGCCACAGGCTACCGTGAGCTCGACAAGGTGACCTCGGGATGGCAGAACAGCGACCTTATCATCATCGCGGCGCGACCAGCTATGGGAAAGACCGCCTTGGTGCTCTCGATGGCAAAGAACATGGCGGTGGATTTCAACACCCCGATTGCCGTGTTCTCGCTTGAGATGTCAAACATTCAGCTTGTTAACCGCCTCATCAGCAACGTGTGTGAAATCAAGGGCGAGCAAATCAAAAGCGGTCAGCTCAGCGAGCAGGAATGGGATGTGCTCATGTCGCGCGTCAAGCAGCTATACACCGCCCCCATCTATGTTGACGACACGCCATCGCTCTCAATATTCGAGCTTCGCACCAAGGCCCGCCGACTGGTGCGCGAGCACGGCGTGAAAATGATTATCATCGACTACCTGCAACTGATGAACGCCACAGGTATGCGCTTCGGCAGTCGTGAGCAGGAGGTGAGCACAATATCGCGCTCGCTAAAGCAGCTCGCTAAGGAGCTTGACATCCCCATCATCGCACTCTCGCAGCTCAACCGCAGTGTGGAGCAGCGAGGCGACGACCGCAAAGGCAAGCGTCCGCAACTGAGCGACCTGCGCGAGAGCGGTGCCATCGAGCAGGATGCCGACATCGTGTGCTTCATCCACCGCCCAGAGTATTACACCCACTCCACCGAGGACAGCGAGGGCAACGACATACGCGGTCTCGCCGAATTTATCATCGCCAAGCACCGCAGTGGCTCGGTGGGCACCATCAAGATGAGGTTTGTCGCACGCTTTGCACGCTTCGACAACTGGGACGACAACCTCGCCGGAAGCCCCAATGGACCTGAGCAAGGACTCTATGAATCGAAAATGAACCATGAGAACAACGACGCTCCAGCACCTATGGATGCTCCACCGCTGACAAACGACGACCTCCCCATCGGCAACCCCGATTTCCTGCGAGACAGCAGCGAAGAGACAGTGCCGTTTTAAAAGTTCAGAGTTCACAGTTCAGAGTTTTGTAGGGAGGGTGTTGCAAAACTCTGGCTGCCTACCTCGAAGAGGTCAAAAGGGTCGAAGACCCGACTTCATTATTAACACCAAGCAAGAACCCCAGCGGGGTTCGCAGCTTGGTGATATACAGCAGCTTAGGACTGTGCCTCGAAGAGGAACTTCAACATCGACATCGCTTTTGGTTTTCACGAACTGTCGTACCATTTTGAGACTTTTGCAACACATTGTCCGCCAAGTCACAGTTCATAGACTTTATGCCACTTGCCATTTAACACTATTGATTTTTACTACTTCAATAGTGTTTTTTCTTTAGTTTTTTGTTGATAATCTATTTTTTTAATAATTTTGTAACCGAGAAACCAGCGGACAAGGCAGGTCATGTCCCTACAAAACTCAAAACTGAGAACTCAAAACTGAGAACTCATAACTGAGAACTGAAAACTAAAAACTAACTAACAACTAATATGAAACATTTATTAAGAATTATTATGGTCATCGCATTGCTTCCACAGGTGGCAACGGCTCACCAGTTTGAAGTTGATGACATCTACTACAACATTATTGATGAAAATAGTGTGGAAGTGACATTTTACTCCGAGGCGCACACCATGGGTGATTACAAGGAATTGCAACTATACTCTGGCAAAGTAGTTATCCCGCCAACCGTGACATACGAAGGCAGGACCTACAAGGTCACGACTATTGGCTATAAGGCATTTGCGTTATGCTTGATTACATCGGTATCTATTCCCTCCACTGTGACAAGCATTGAAGGCAACGCATTCTATCAATGTTACAAATTGAAAAATATTGTCATTCCCAGCTCTGTCACCAGTATTGAACCAGGATTTTCCTGGTGTGAGGCTCTCTCCTCAATCAAGGTTGAGAAAGGAAATCCCGTTTACGACTCACGCGATAATTGCAATGCCATCGTTGAGACCGCAAGCAACACGCTGATTGCCGGATGCCGCAAGACCAAGATACCTGGCACAGTAACCCGCATTGGCAACTCAGCATTCAGTTATTGCCATAAACTATCTTCCATTACCATACCTAATTCGGTGACAGAGATTGGAGATAAAGCCTTCGCCTATTGTGAAGACTTGCGCACTGTGAATATGTCAAACTCGGTAACTATTATCGGGGCAGAAGCATTCAATAATTGCATAAATCTTAAGAAGTTATCTCTCCCTCCAACACTCAAGACCATTAAAGCGGCGGCTTTTAGTTATTGCTTTGACATAGAAAAGGTGACAATTCCTGCCACGGTAACAGTCATTGACAAACAGGCGTTTTGTCCCTCAGGATTGAAGAATATAGAATGTCTTGCCGGGGCCCCTGACAGCATGGAAGTAGCAAAAGACGCTTTCCAATGGCAAGTGAAAGCCAACAGCAAATTGATTGTTCCCGCCAATGCTGTAGAGAAATATAAATCTTCGGCTCAATGGCAAGACTTCAAAAACATTGTTGCGAAATAACTCAAAAGACTCATAACTATGAAACTATACTTAAAATTGTTGCTAATCATGGTTTTGGCACCTCAAGTCGCGCTCGCCTTCGACTTCAAAGAGGGTGGACTATGCTATAACATCAATCACGACGGAAAAACCGTGACTCTAACTTACGAGCACCTGATCCTCCAAGCCCTTGACGCGCCACCGCCCACCGAAAAAGGATATGTGGGCAATATCGTGATTCCCGAGAAAGTGAAACACAATGGCAAGACCTACAAAGTGACCGCCATCGACAGAGAGACATTTATGGGAAACCGCGAACTCGAAAGCGTGATAATCCCGAAATCGGTGAAAACTATTGGAAATGGTGCCTTTGCGCAGTGCTATAGCCTGAAGAATGTAGTTCTTCCTCCCGCCTTGACCGAGATTGGAAACTATATGTTTGCCGAGAGCAACTTGACGGAAATCACAATTCCCGAAAAGGTAAAAAGCATTGGACAGTCGGCTTTCAGTAATTGCCCCCTCAAGTCAATCGTCATCCCAAACTCGGTGAAGACTATTGGCAAGTCAGCATTCAGTGCCTGCCGATGGTTGGAGGAGGTGACATTAGGCAATTCGGTGCATACCATTGGCGAGGCGGCGTTCAGCATCTGTCCCAAGCTCAAGGACATCAACTTGCCGGCATCGCTGCAAGAGATTGGCGCGCAAGCGTTCTATGAGGGAGGCATGGAATCGGTGACCATCCCCGCCGCCACCAAAAGCATTGGTGACGGCACCTTTAAATATTGCAACAATCTGACCACTTTGCAGGTGGAAAACGGCAATAAGACCTATGATTCGAGAAACAACTGCAACGCCGTGATAGAGACCGCCACAGGCACTCTTGTCGCCGGATGCAACAACACCGTCATACCCAATTCGGTGACAAAGATTGGCGACGAGGCGTTTTATGGCTTCAAGAATATTTATAGCATCGATATACCCTCGTCAGTAACCGAGATTGGGGACCAGGCCTTCTTCTATTGCACAAATCTCAGAGGCATAGAGCTTCCCAACTCAGTGACAACCATCGGAGAACGCGCCTTCTGCGGCTGCGACAGCCTCGAAACCGTCACAATTCCCAACTCAGTGAAGCACATTGGCTACGGCACCTTTCTGCACGACAAGAAAATGAAGACTGTGACCATTGGCAGCGGAGTTACCTCCATTAGCGAATGGGCGTTAAAGGGGTTGAATAACCTGCAATCCATAATTTGCGACATCGAGGATGTGACCAGCGTGAAATTGGGGAAAAATGTTTTTGACGAGATTGACAAATCGAAGTGCACTCTTTACGTTCCCCAGGGCACCATAAGCACCTATATGTCCTCTCCGCAATGGAAAGACTTTACAAGAATTATAGAACGATAAATCAAATACTTCTATTACCGAAAATATGAAACTAAAAAACATCATATTATTTATCGCCATTTTAGTCGCTTTAGGGGCTAAAGCCGCTGTGCCTGTGGGCTACTATTCAAGCATCGACGGCAAGCGAGGACAGGAATTGAAAAACTCTGTGCACCAGCTCATCAAGAACCACACCGTGATGACCTACAGCAGTCTGTGGTACCACTTCCAGAGCACTGACTGCCGTCTCGACAACCATAGCCAAGTGTGGGACATGTACAGCAACACGGTGCGTTACTTCCGCGGCTCCAGCGCAGTGAGCGGCATGAACCGCGAGCACTCCTTCCCAAAGAGCTGGTGGGGCGGAGCACAGGTCGATGCCTATACCGACCTCAACCACCTATACCCCAGTGACGGCGACGCCAACCTCGCGAAGAACAACTACCCGCTGGGCGAGGTCTCGACAGCAAGTTTCAATAACGGCTGCACCAAGGTGGGCACTCCAGTGGCAGGACAAGGTGGCG